>OCMG01000006.1 GCA_900215285.1 Ensifer adhaerens | reverse complement strand
CTTTGTCCGCTGTCCACAGTCATGCCCGCCTGAAAAAGGAGGCGGAAAAGACCATGTTTGAACAGATTGGGACGGTGCTCGCAGGAGCGCCGGCCGAACGGGAACGCACACCTGTTCGGCGGCAGAGTCGTGCGCGCGGACGATGCGAAGGCGTATTCTGGCGGCGGACAAACCGGCAGGACGTGCGTACTATCGTGCTGGCGGCGCGGCGCTATGAACTGGCAGGCCGGCAACCTGGTGCTCGCAATGGCCCCTTGGGGGGCGTGGCGATCGAGTTGCTGGAGCTATTTGCCAATCTCGTTGATTTCCGCACCGGCCGGTTGGAACCGTCGATCGACACGCTCATGCTGAAGCTCAGGCGATCACGTGACGCGATCGTGCGGGCGCTGAAGAACTTGCGCGCCCATGGTTTCCTCGACTGGCTGCGGCGCTATCAGCCGACAGGCAACGAGGGACGCGGCCCGCAGGTCCAGCAAACCAGTAACGCCTATCGAATGTCCCTACCCGATCGGGCGCGGCAGATTCTTGGACGTTGGGGCGTGGCCCCTCCCCTTCCTGACGATCATGTTCAGGCCGAGGCGGAACGTGCCTCGGGTATCGAGGCGCATCGGGCATCGCTCGACATCGTTTCGAGAACACTATTCGATGTTGGCGACAACCCCTTGGGGCAGGCGCTAGCGCGCCTTGGAAAGGCAATCAATCTACGTGAGTCCGCCAGACAGACTGAATCCCTATCTGGTTCTATAACTAATAGACGAAAAATAAGCGGACGCCGCTGTCCGGGCCTCTCACGAGGCCCTGCGGCGGTTCCGACCCGCGTTACGTGCGGGTCGGCACGGCAACATCAGCATCCTAAAAACGCACCATCGCACGTGCTGTAGATGTCCTATGGTTTTTGAAAAGGTGGGGAAGAAAAGCGGGGCAAAACAATTTAGCAGCTTGTAAGCTGCTAGCTTTTTATTGGCAGATAGCAAGCTGCATGTAAATTGTTTGTAAATACACATCTGCTAGCTTTCTGCTGATTAGCAGTTTTGGAGATGCTTCATGCCAGTCATTTCATTCGTGTCGAGCAAAGGCGGAGTCGGGAAAAAACAACATCTGCTGTCGTACTTGCCGGCGAATTCGCTGCCGCCGGTCGCAAGGTGGTTCTGATCGACGCCGACCCCAACCGCCGCTTGAAGCCTGGGCCCGCCTGAAGGGGGGCGCCGGAAACACTGCAGCTTATGATTGACGATTCCGCCGAAACCATCATCGATACGATCGAGGAAGCCCGGGCAAACGCCGATTTTGTCATTGTTGATCTGGAAGGAACCGCCACCGACCGAATTGGTTTTGCGATTGCCCGTTCGGATCTCGTTTTAATTCCGCTCCAAAGCTCTGTTCTTGACGCGTCAGAGGCCGCTAAGTCCGTGAAGCTGGTTTCACCAGATGCGGAAGGTTGCCAATCGGGAGATTCCTTACAGGTTTTCTTCACGCGAGTCCCGCCAGCTATTCGCGAGCGGGACCGCACGAGATATCGACCGGCAGTTTTCCGACGCGGCCATACCAGTTTTACCTGCAACTCTGATTGATCGTGCCGCGTACCGGGCGTTGTTTTCTCTTGGCGGAATTCTTTCACGATCTGGAACGATCCGATGTGTCGGGATTGGAGAGCGCAAAGAAAATGGTCGAGAATTGCTCAGGCAGTTATCAAACGTTTTGAAAGGAGAGGGTGCATGAGTAGCGAAGACAAGAAGCGAGCGACCCTCGACTTCGGAATCTAAACGATACGCCAGCGCCGCCTGTCGACAGTGATGCTGTGAAGGCTGCCACCAGAGCTGCAGGCTTCCGAGAAACGCCCAAGGCTTCCGCTTCCGAAACAGCAGCTCCCATTCGAGCCACTCGCAGAACACGTCGAAAAAACAGGAGTACAGAACAATTCGCTACACGCCTTCGGGCAGAGACGATCGAGGCGATTTACAACTATGCGGATCAGCATGAGATCACGTTGGCTGAGACCATCGAGCGCGCAGTCGCTGCTCTTAGGAATGATGCGAAGTGACGCTCTTGAAGTGTAACGCTTGGTGTTATATTAAGGTGTAGGATATCTCGTGAGAGTTTTTAAAAAACGGTTGGTTTCAGAAGTTTGCCCGGAAAGAGAAAATCTCTGACGCGATGCTTTGTGAGGCTGTTGCGCGCGCCGAGCGCGGCCAGATTGATGCCGATCTAGGGGCTGGCCTTATTAAGCAGCGCGTTGCTCGGCCCGGCGCTGGGAAGTCTGGCGGATTCCGGACACTGGTTTTCTTTCGAGCGCAAACGAGAGCGGTCTTTGCATTCGGGTTTGCGAAGAGTGATATGGCCAATCTCGATGCTGGGGATGAAGCTTACATGAAAAAGGCCGCGAAACTCGTCTTGGGATTTACAGACGCGCAAATGAAAGCGGAAGTCGATGCGGGTCGAATGCTAGAGGTGAAATGCGATGACAAAGACTTACAAGAGTGAGGCACTGGCAGCCGTCCATGAAATGATGGAGGGATTCTACGAGTCCGGCGCGATCGACAAACAGACGATGCGTGAATTGATGAAGGGTGCCTGACAACCGTGGAGCCGCTGACCCGGAGGAAATTCGCACTATCCGTGAGCGCGAGAACATTTCTCAGCCGGTGTTTGCCCGATATCTCAACGTTAGCAAGGGGCTGGTGTCAGATTGGGAACGCGGCGTTAAAAGGCCAGCGGTCCTGCTCTGCGTTTGCTGACTGTTATACGGAACAAGGATTACAGGCGATCGCCTGATTGCGCGACGATAGTCGCGTCCGGCCCGGAGGCGAACGCTCTTTCATTTGGGCGGTAGAGAGCCGGAGGGCCGCCAGTGACAATGCCCGGTGTGTCAGCGCCGGGACGATTTTCATTCTTCGGGCGTTAATCTCCCCAATGCGATTTCCAGGGTGTGCAAGGTCTGAATGGCATCGTCGGGGATCGACGTCGCTCTTTTGATGTTTTGCAGCTTGTAGGCAATCTCAGCATCAGTGAGTTCGAACAGGGCAGGGGATGCGATCACTTGTTGAAGTGCAGCGATGATTCCAGCGTCTGCAATGCAGGTGCTCAGCCGCGCGAGGCGGGTCACGCGCTCACTGTCTGGAACCGAGCTATCGGCAATCCGACCAAGCTTTTCATGTGGCGAGATGGACACTGCCACTTGACGTGTCAGACACGGTCGAACGCTCCCTTGAATTCCTGATCGCTGTAATAGGCGAGTTTGCCGGCGACGATCGGCCGCTGCCCAGCGAGGAACAGCAGTTCGGCGTGTTGTGGCAGGTTGCGGACCTCGTCGGGTGTCAGCAACGGGCGGCCCACATGCTGTTCGCCGTAGGAGATCCCCGTCTTATCGGAATCGAGAGCGCGGCCCATGCTTTCGAAGACGACGGTGGATTGCCCGAGCATGTCGGAGACGAGACGGGCACTTTCGTGGTCATTGACGCCGAAGACCTGCAGGACGCCGGCATTCGACAGGAAGGTACCTGCACGCTGCCCGTAGGTGGCGCGTAGCTGATGAACGTCTTGCAGGATCGGCCACAGCTGCACCCCGTAACCGGCCATCAGGCCCATGGCACGTTCGACGGGCGCCAGGTGACCGAGGGACGCGAACTCGTCGAGGAGATAGAGTACCGGAATCGCCGGCTTGCCTGGCGAACGAGCCATTTCGAGCAGGCTTTGGGTGACAAGCAGACGCAGCCAGCGCGAATAGGTCGAAAGCCTATCGGGCGGCAGCACGAGGAAGACCGTTGCGGTGCGGCTCTTGAGATCGGCAAACCGGAAATCCGACCGGCTGAGCATACGGGCCATGCGCGGGCTATCGAGAAAATGGGTATGGCGCTGCGCCGCCGACAGAACGCCGGCCGCCTCGCGATCGGATTTGCCGAGGTGGCGGTTGGCCGCGCGTGCGACGAGGCCGCTGGCTGCCGTGGATTCCTGCATTTCCTTGAGGAGCCCTGTGAAGGCTTCAGGGGCCAGGGTAAGGTTTTCACGCAGGGTAACGAGAGAACGGCGGCTAGAGGGTTCCTGCGCGACGATATGGAGGATCATGCCCGAGATGAGCGCCTTGGCTTCTTCGTTCCAATGCGCCTCGCCAGTCATGCCCGGTTCGTCGAAGACAAGAGCGTCGGCGAGGGTGCTTGCATCTTCCGCGACATCGAGGCCATTGGGGTCGAGTCCTTCAAGCGGATTGAATGCGGCGATCGGTTCGGCTGTAGCGCCGAAGGGATCGAGGACGTAGACCGGACCGAACTGACGACGGGCACGACCGGCAATCCTGGCATTCTCGCCCTTGGGGTCGATGCAGATCACCGAGCGGTCGGCGGTCAGGAGATTCGGGATGATGGTTCCGACACCCTTGCCAGTGCGCGTCGGCGCCATCGTCAGCAGATGGGCCGGTCCATCATAGCGTAGCAGCTTCCCGGTTTTGCTGTCGCGGCCGATCAGCAGGCCCGAGCCGGTGCGGGTGAGGGGTGCGACCTCCTTGTTGGTAGCGAAGCGAGCCGTGCCGTGAGTATCGCCGTCCAAATTGCCGAAGTGCTCAATCATCGGATTGGTGAGAAGCCGGAAGGCGAAGATGAGAATGACGATCGCCACGACTATGTTGGCGATCCATCGCGACACGAACCAGGCTTCGGGAATGGCGAACGGGATCGCAGCGAGGATGAGGGCGATGACGAGAAAGACGAGCCCAACACGGTAAAAATAAACCACTGCCCGGAAAGGCGATATGACGATATTGATGACAGCCCATACCGGATCGCTTGCCGCCTTTCGCATCATGTTCTTGAAGGCAGCCCATGCAAGTGTCGCCTGGTTCATGAGCTGGCCTCACTGCCACCTGCCGCCTTTGGTTTCAGGAGATCGTGAAAAATCTCCTTGTCATTGTCGCGCGTCAGAAACCCTGGCAGCTCACGGCGTAGCCAGTCGCTCAAACCACGCGAAAACTCATCCTTGCCGGTTTCGAGGCGATGCATAACGAGCGCGCCGAGTAGAACTTTGCGGCGTGTATCCTTAGCGCGTTCTTCTTTGCCGAGCCTGGCTTTGAGCGTCTTCTTTTGCGCCTCCAGCTGGGCAAGGCGTTCTTCAATAGACTTTCGGGCCATATCGTCAATCCCTCCGTATCAACTTGATCGATCCTATCTCATAGCGTGTGTTTTTCCAGCTTACGGATCGCAATTCACGTTCTTCTGATTGAATTTTTCCCCGACGTATGCTGCAAATGCACGATCAGATTCAATCTCGACGGTTCCGCGAGCGCCACACCGAGGCATTCGAGAGCGTAGCGAGCGAATTGCGAAGGGCGCACTTTCGAGTTGCTGCGCAACTCAGATGCGCCGATCGTAGATCGGGAAAGGACAGACGGCGTTTGGCGATCTATCACGCAAGCATGAAGCCGGTAACGCGGGCCAGCGGCAGAAGCGCCGTTGCCTCGGCGGCCTATCGTGCCGGCGAGCGCCTGACGAACGAACGCGATGGCATCACGCATGACTTCACCCGCAAGGAGGGTGTGGAGCATGCGGAAATCGTGCTTCCTGATGGCGTTAGCGCGGAATGGGCGAAGAGCCGCGAGAAGCTTTGGAATGCGGCGGAATTCGCCGAAAGCCGGAAAGACGCGCGTGTCGCCCGTGAATTTGAAATCGCATTGCCGCATGAGCTGACGGCCGAGCAGCGCCTGGAGCTGACGCGGGAGTTCGCCCAGGACCTGGCGAACCGCTACGGCGCGGGGGTGGATTTCGCCATCCACCGGCCGCATGATGCGAGCGACGTTAGAAACCACCACGCACATCTTTTGATGACGACGCGGCAGGTGAACGAGGAGGGGCTGGGCGAGAAAACCTTCATTGAGCGGGAGAACAAGTGGCTCCTGAAAAACGACTTGCCGACCTCGCATATGCAGCTTCGCGATATCAGACAATCCTTCGAGCAGATGACCAATTCACATCTTGCACGTGCCGGTCTCGATATTCGCGTCGATCATCGTAGTCATGCCGAGCGCGGACTGGAGATTGAGCCGACCGAACATGCTGGCGTTCATGCGACGCAGATGGAGCGGCGCGGTCTTGACGTCTCGCGGGCACGGCTGGATGAGGATGCGGCGAAGCGCAACGCCGACCTGATCCGGGAGAAGCCGGAACAGGTTTTGGCAATCATCACCGGCGAAAAGAGCGTGTTTGATCGGCACGATATCGCGCGCACCTTGCATCGCTACATCAACGACGATGCACAGGCGTTCCAGAATGCCTTCGCCACCGTAATGTCGTCACCGGCACTGGTCGAGCTTCAGGCAGAACGTGCGGATGCGACGACAGGTGAGATCGAGCTTGCGCGCTATTCGACGCGCGAGATGGTGGATCTCGAATCCAGCATGGCGAATTCCGCCGAGCGACTGCACCAGGCGCAAAACCATGGCGTCGATCGCCGGCTGGTAGAACGGGCAATCGGCCGCCAAGATGCTGCTATTCGGTCGAGCGTTTCGAGCGACACCGCTGGCAAGGTCGAGCGGGGCGAACTGGACAGTGGCGAGCGCGATCGGCGCATCGGCGCGGCGCGGCTTTCCGATGAGCAGCGGGCGGCGATCGAACATATCACCGGGCCGGAGCGGATCGCCGCCGTGGTTGGTTATGCCGGCGCTGGAAAATCCACCATGCTGGCGGCCGCTCGCGAGGCTTGGGAGGCGCAGGGCTATCAGGTTCATGGCGCGGCTTTGTCAGGCAAGGCGGCCGAGGGTCTGGAGGAGTCTTCCGGTATCGCGTCTCGCACCTTGGCATCATGGGAAATGGGCTGGCAGAACGATCGTCACCAGCTCGGCCGCGGCGACGTCTTCGTCATCGACGAGGCGGGCATGGTCGGAAGCCGCCAGCTTGCCCGGTTCGTCGGTGAAGCCGAAAAGTCCGGTGCGAAAATCGTTCTCGTTGGCGATCACGAGCAGCTGCAGGCGATCGGAGCCGGCGCGCCGTTCCGCGCCATCGCCGAGCAGATCGGCCATGCCGAACTTTCCGAAATCCGCCGCCAGCGCGTGGACTGGCAGCGAGAGGCGTCGGTTTCGTTCGCCACCCATAAAACCGCCGACGGCTTGGCCGCCTATCGGCAGAGTGGCGATATCCGGTTCAGCGAAACGGGCGAGGGCGCGCGTGGCGAGATCGTGCGGGACTATCTTGCCGACCGCGAACAGCGTCCGGATGGCACCCGTGTCGCCATGGCCCATCGTCGTGCTGATGTTCGCGCCATCAATGCCGATATCCGATCGGCCCTGCAGGACAGCCAACGGCTGGGACGCGGCGAGGAAGGTGGCGAGGTCTCGTTCCAGACCAATGACGGCCGCCGTGCTTTTGCGCCTGGCGACCGTCTCGTGTTTCTGGAGAACGATCGTGATCTTGGCGTCAAGAACGGGATGTTGGGAACAGTGCAGACCGTCGAGCCGGACGCAATACAAGTTCAGCTCGATGGTGGTGCTGGTCGCGGTCGGAACAATGACCGCATTGTCACCATACCCACGAAAACTTACCAGTCCTTTGACCATGGCTATGCGACCACCATTCACAAGACCCAAGGAGCGACGGTTGATCGCGCCCTCGTGATGGCATCGCAGACCATGGACCGGCATCTGACCTATGTCGCCATGACCCGTCATCGCGACGGCGTGCAGCTTTATGTGGCGAAAGACGAGTTCAACGATCGCAAGGCAGGCAAGCTCGTGGAACATGGCGTTGCGCCGTACGAGCACAGGGCTGCCAACCGCGACAGCTATTTCGTGACGCTGGAAAACGACAAGGGTCAGAGGCACACGACTTGGGGCGTGGATCTCGAACGGGCGATGAAGGACGCGGCTCAGGAGATCGGCGCGAAGATCGGGCTTGGACATGCCGGATCTGAAACCGTGCAACTTCCGAACGGCAAGACAGCCGAGCGAAATTCATGGAAAGTGCATGGCGCCGACGAACTGGCCTTCAAGGCGCTGGGAGATCGGCTCGGCCGCTCCGGGGTCAAGGAAACCACACTCGACTACACCAAGGACTTCGCCGGGCGGCGAGGCATCGCCGAGCAAATCGGCATTCGCAGCGAAATCGAGGTTGATCGTGCTGCAATGCAGCGGCAGGATCAACGCTCCCCTGCGGCCCATCCCGCACGGGAGCAACAGGACCGGGATGCAGTCGAAACAGGCGTTCATGACGAGCGACTTCGATTGCAGGTCGGTCCTGTTCGCGGTCGCGAGGATCCCGGCTCTGATCGTAGCGACAACCGCCAGCAGGCAAAGCGACGCAGCGCCTTCGATGGTCTGAAACTTTCGCGCGGGGCAGCGGGCGACAAATCTCAGACGCCGGCCAGATCCGAAAAGGGTCAGGAACCGCCACAGAAGGTCGAGACGCAGCGGCGCGGCATGTTCGATGGGCTGAAGCTCCGCGCTGGCGAGCGCGGCTCTCTCTCGCTTTCGCAACAGCGGTCGAAGGACGGAAGCCTGCGGATATCGCCCGTACCAGAAAAACAGGATCAGGAGCGCCAATCGGACCGCTTGCGGCCAATGTCCGGGTTCGAGCAGTCTGTTGATCGTTTCGCTCGTGCATGGAGTGCGGCTGCAAAAATGGACCGCGAAGGCTTGCCGGTTTTGGAGGGTCAGAAATCGGAATTGCAGCAGGCCGGTCAACAGCTCGATCAGCAGCGGCCAGGATCGCCTAACCTGATGGTTTCTGCCATGCGGAACGATCCACAGACCGAACAGGCCATGCACCAGCTCTCCGGCCGGGAGCGCGTTGGCCAGCTTGTGGCAGGCATGGACCGGGAGCGGGCTTTGCAAGCCGATCCGAACGTCAGGGCCGATCGGCTCATCAACACATGGCAGAAGCTACAGGCCGAGCGCCAGAACCTTCAGGGCTGGCAGCATGACGAGGCGCGCGGCAAGGTCGAGGGACAGATGAGGAAGGTCGCCGACGTGATCGAGCGGGATCCACAGGTGGAATCCATCGTTCGCAGCCGGTCCAAGGAAATCGGCATCAGCCATGTCAGACAGGAACAGAACGTCGCTCGCGCAATGGAACAGCAAATTTCGCGTGGGCGCAGCCAAGGGCTTGAACGATAGGAGCATGCATGACGGATGACGATAAAGAGCTACTCGAGCGGGGTATTATCGACAACCAGGAGGACGAGGGCAGCGATCCGGCGCAGGCGTTTGAGGAGCTGCGCCAGACTGTCGAGGATCTGGCCGGCGATCTGGTCCACGAAATGACAACGATCCGCAAGGGCGTGGAAGCCGCGCTGGATGGCCAGGAGAAGCTTCAGCAACCGATCGACTATAGCGCCGATCTTGCGCAGCTCGTCCAAAGTTTTGCGCAGGTCGCAGAGCGTCTACACGCGGTCGAAAAGTCCCCTCTTCTGAAAAACGGTCCTGAGCATCATGCGCGCGCGATTGAGCGCAGCGGTGAGAGCTTGGTGAAGAAGGCAGCTCAGCAGTTCCATAACGAGAGCAGGGATTTCCAGCGGGTGGCGCGCGAGATGGCGGGACAAATGGCAAGCGCCCGCGAGCGACGGAGACAAAACCATTGGCTTTGGGTTATCAGTTTAGCCAGTGGCTTCGCCGGCATTCTCGCGACCCTTTTTCTGCCGAGCCTGTTGCCGTTCTCTGCCGCGCCGCGCGTTGCCAGCTTTATCATGGCGAAATCGCCATGGCGCGCTGGCATGGACCTTATGGCATTCGACAGTCCGGAGAGCTGGTACCGGGTATTGTCGGCTGATCAGCTCGTCGAGACGAACAAGACCGAGGTGGCGGCATGCCGTGAGGCCGCAGCCAAGGCTGGTAAGGATCAGAAATGCACGATCACCGTGGCAGCGCCTGAAAAGTAGATTCTTCTAAAGGCGATCAGATCGGCATCCGGTAGCCGTAGAATTCGTGGTCCTCGTTGTAGCCGCCCTGGCCAGCGCCGAGATCGGCGAAATCGTTTACGAATTCGATCGCGGCGATCCATTTCACCATTTTAAAGCCCAACTCGTTCTCGCAACGCAAGCGCAGTGGTGCGCCGTGCAGGACGCTGACAGGCTGGCTATTCATCTCATACGCAAGGATCGTCAATTCATGACGCATGTTCTCAATGCTGTGGACATCGTAATAACGCCCACCGTCGGCGCCGTCCGCCAGTGAATAAAAGACCACGTATCGCGCGTGAGGCATAGGCTTTACCAGGTCGAGAATGTGACGCATGGGAACACCGCCCCATTCTGCTACGCCTGACCATCCCTGGATACAGAAATGCGTGGTGATCTGCTCCTGCTTTGCCATAGCCTTGAGATCGGCCAGGGAGAGTTCTTGTGGTGCGTCGACGAGACCGCTGATCCGAAGCCTGTAACTCTCGAAGTTTTCGGTCACCAGATCTTCGAATTCCTTCGAGTTTGGCATCGTGCCATTTGGCCAGAAGTAGGGAGAAATGTCCTTTTTTGTGAGCTGCGAACGCGCATCCCAGCCTTCGGCCAGCCCCATCAGCCAGCCGATCATGAATGCCCCCGCGCGCTGCACGAGACGCGCATAACGAATTGTGAAAGGTGAGACGATGAGCCACGCCGCGACCAGAATGGCCATGGCGAGCAGAAACAAGGGAAATCCCGTCCAAGAGGCGTCGTTGACACCGCCGAACATGTGATTGGTGTTCTGGCGGATGCCGGTGACGAGAACCATCGCACCGTGCGCCAGAATGAAGCCAACGAACCACGCAAATGATATGAAATGGACCGACCGCATTGCTTGACGATTGAATACTCTACCGAACCATCCGAGAGCATTGGAGATTGCCGGGCTTTGCATCAAGCCGGTGACGATTGAGACGGGCGCCGCTATGAACACCGTCACGAAGTAGCTGAGTTGCTGCAGGCCATTGTAGCGGGTCCAGCCTTCATCGACCGGGAAATTTAGCGACGCATATTGGATCGCTGTTGAAAGCGTTGCTGGAACGACCTCCCAGGTCAGGGGGATGAGCCTACGCCACTGGTCAGTGGAAAACAGCAGGGCGTAAAACGCGATGCCGTTGATCAACCATAGGAGGTTGACCGAAAAGTGCCACCAACGCGAAAGCCCGAGTGTATGGCGCAGGCCAGGAATGCCGAGCCACGTCGGCAGGGTGACGGAATCGTCTTTTGCGGTCCAGATACGGCCCTTCGGCACAGGCACCTGAAACCGGAACCAATCGCTCCCCGGTGTGCAGTCACGTCCCCAATAGAGCCGCGGATGATCTGCCAGGACCTGAAGACCTGACCGCATGATGAACAACATGAAAAACATGTTCAGGAAATGCTGGAGTTGCAGCCACCATGGGAAGCCTGAATCCACCGATGGCTCCGATTGTGCAATGCCTGGATGGCGCTGAATAAAGGCGACCACGCCTGGAAGTTCACGCAGGCTCTGCGACAGTGCGATCAGGCAGAGCAGCGCCGCAGCGCCGATGGGGAGCGCCCACAGCGTATTGATCCATCGGCTTCCCAGCCGTATTCGTGGAAAAATTCCTTGTTGCGGTGGCATCCAGTGATCGAGACGAATGCGATCGTCTGCATTACTGAGACTGGCGCGTAGTGGCTCTGGTGACGTCGGTGGAATTTCCTCAGGCATCAGACCGTCGCTTTCGTTTCGATCGCGCCCGGCGCAGCGTCAGTCGCGTAATAGGGTGAGCGCCGATCCTTTGTGGAAAGCGATGTGCTCGGTTTCGCTGCTCTTGATCTCATACTGCGGCTTTTCTACACTCGCATGGCGAGTATGCTCTTTGATCTTGAACTCGGCGGTATGTACGCGAATGATGGTCCCGCTGACATGGCCGGCTTCCGAATTCCAGCTTACCTGATCGCCGATCTCGAACTTTCTCGCCATTTCTGTTCCTCTTGTGGCCTCCACCATGCGCCGAAAGCCTGACTTAAGACAGCGCTCATTGCAAACAGCGCGCTTTTGATTTGCGATGAAAACGCCTAGTTTCTGGGATTGCTGCTGTTCGTGCGGAGGAGCATTCCATTCATGGAGGTTGATACGAATACCTTTTTCACCATCGGCCACTCCACAATGACGATTGCCGAATTCGTCGATCTGCTCCGAGAGTCCCGCGTTGATTTCGTCGTTGATGTGAGAACGATGCCGCGTTCGCGCACTAATCGTCGACAGAGCAATACCGTCGTCACTGCCGGATGTGAGCTTCCTTGCTCGAAACAGCGCAGCGGAAAAATCTCCAATCAGCCAAGATTTCAACACCGGCCGAAATCCTAAGTGGGATTCTGCGCCGGCGGCACGGATCCAAAATAAGGACGGCGCTCCAGTTCCGAGGATTGAAGCGCGCTTCTCAGACGCAACAGATCTTTACGCGCGATCAGGCCCACTAGCTTGCCAGAAGCCAGATCGACGATCGGAATACGACCAGTTTCCGCGGCGAGCATAAGGTCTGCGATGAAGGCAACCGTATCATCGGTGTGGCCCACTGGAATTGACCCGTCGGAAACCCGGTCTGCCAGAGTTTGATCCGCAAGCTCCTTGTCTCCCTGCCAGCGAAGTGCATCGGCCCGAGACACGACGCCGACCAATGCCCCGTCAGCTTCGACGACCGGATAGATCCGATGCGTTTTCTCCTCGGAGGAGAGGAAGTTGCAGGCTGCTCCGATGGTCATGGAGGCAGGCAAGGTATCGACCTTACGAACCATGATGTCAGCAGCGCGTGTGAATTCAAAAGGGTCGATCCCATATTCGCGCGTGATGTGCTGGCCGCGGCGAGCAATCTTTTCGGTAAGAATCGAGCGACGAAGCAGAAGAACGGTTACGGCATAGGCGGTGACCGTGGCAGCAAGCAAGGGCACGAGAGCGCTGATGTCTCCCGTAATCTCGACCGCGAAGAATGTCCCGGTCAAAGGCGCCCGCATGGTCCCACCCATCATCGCTGCCATACCGAGGAGCGCCCAAAAACCTGGATCTCCGGGAAAGACAAGGCCAACCAGCCAGCCGAGAGCGCCACCCAGAATGAGAAGTGGTGCAAGGACACCACCGGAAGTTCCAGATGACAACGCGACCAGCCAGATTGTTGCCTTGACAAGAAGGATAGCAAGGACGGCCTTCGCAGCGATATGGTTGGAGAGAAGATCTGAGATGATGTCGTAGCCGACGCCAAGCGCACGCGGTTCCAGGAGGCCACCCAATCCAACGATCAAGCCGCCGATAGCTGGCCACCACATCCAATGAATTGGAAGTTTTTCGAAGGCATCCTCGATCTTGTAGAGCAGCGTCGTCAACACGCCGGACTGAAGGCCCGAAATGATGCCCATCGCCGCACACAGGAATATGCCCCACCAGGGAAGATGGGCCTGGAAATTCGTTGGAAAAAGTGGACCTGGATCAAAAAGGAATGGCCGCCAGCAGATTGCGACGCATGCCGCGACGGCCACCGGAATGAAGCTTCGCGGTTTCCATTCAAACAACAGCAATTCAACCGCGAGCATCAAAGCGGCAATAGGCGAGCCGAAAATTGCCGTCATGCCGGCTGCGGCACCAGCGACCAGTAGCGTCTTACGTTCAGCCGCACTCATATGGAAGAATTGGGCAAATAAAGAACCGATAGCGCCACCTGTCATGATGATTGGGCCCTCAGCGCCGAACGGTCCGCCAGTTCCGATCGAAATCGCTGAGGAGAGCGGCTTTAGCAGCGCAACTTTGGGCGACATGCGGCTGCCTCCGATCAGGATGGCCTCTATCGCTTCGGGAATACCGTGACCGCGGATCTTCTCGGAACCAAAGCGCGCCATCAAACCGATGATCAGCCCACCGACCGCAGGCGTTGCCACCATCCAGAGCGACCGTGGGGCATTTGCCAGGGATGATGGCTCGGTGTTGAAGTGCCCGAACCAGACGATGTTTGTCACAAGTGCGATCAGATTGACGAGCACCCACGCAGCCAACGCTCCTCCTGTACCGACGATGATCGCCATGCCGATCAACAGAAGAACGCGCTTGTCCGTTGTGAAGTCACCGGCTTCCCGCCGGGCAAGTCCACCTGTGAAATCATGTTGGCGATGCGGCGGTCTTGTTTCAGGGTTTATCAACGCGAATTCTCCGGGGCCGGCTGCACTTCAGCGCGGTTACATTGTCTCATCGATGTGCCGATATATCGTGATACGATATAAATCAATGATTTTGTCGAGCTGGGATTTTCGTCGTCATGACTAAAAAAGGATGGGAAACCTTGTCGCCGGAAGCCATTGGTGTCCGAGCCTTCACCCGGGACGGACTAGAGCAGATCATGGGACGGCATAGAGGGTGCCGGATGAGTTCAACGAAACGGAGAGATGGTGAGAAGTGAATAAAGATACCCTGAGCGATAGTGACTATGAGGCACTCGCCAACCTGCGTTTCACACTGCGAAAGTTTATGAACTTCAGCACATGCGCTGCCCAGGACGAAGGCCTCCCAGGCCAGCAGCACCAGGCATTGCTTGCAATCAAGGGACATACTTTAGATGACCCTATGACGATTGGAGTGCTGGCGAGCCGGCTACTGATTGCGCCGCACTCGGCAACTGAGCTTGTAGGTCGCCTGAGCGCCGCCGGTCTGGTGACCCGAAATTCCGACCCCACGGACAAGCGACGACAGACATTGGAATTAACCGAACAGGCCGACGCGGTGCTGCTGCGGTTAAGTGCAGCTCATCTCAAGGAAGTGCGCGACATGGCCCCCGAACTCATAACGATCCTTCAGCGTCTGCAAAACGACTTTAAATGAGGTTTCAATGGGCGTGGTACGGAAACCCAACGGTGCACCGAGCAAATTTTGGGGATGGGCAGCACGTGGCAGAATGCTGGTGAGGTGGAAATTCGATCTGTCGCCAACGCACTTTCTGATTGTCAGAAGCGCCGAACAATTACTTTTCAAATTCAGGTTTGTTTTCGAGAGCTGGTTTCGGTGGCGGCCAGACTGGACGCAAGATCAGATATCAAGTCCTGCTCGGCTTCCAGGCCAATCGAAACCCGCAGCAGGCTGTCATTGATCCCTGCAGCCAGACGGGCTTCCTCACCCATTCCGGCGTGGGTCATGGTCGTTGGATGGGCGATCAGACTTTCCACGCCGCCGAGCGACTCGGCGAGAGTGAAGACTCTTAATGCAGTGACGAAGCTGCGCACCGCCTCCAAGCCTCCCTCCAGTTCAAAACTCAGCATGGCACCGAAACCTTTTTGCTGGCGCAACGCGAGCTCCCTGCCGGGATGGGTGTCCAGTCCGGGGTAGTGGACCACCCGGACCTCAGGCCGCCGATCGAGAAATGCCGCCACTGCAGCGGCGGTCTTTTGCTGTTGTTCGATCCGCGGGAAGAGGGTTCTGATGCCACGTAGGGTCAGGTAGGAATCAAAGGGCGAACCTGTGACGCCGATGAGGTTTGCCCAGGCTTTAAGTTCTTCTACATCGCGGGAATTGGCCGCAATTACAGCGCCGCCAACGACGTCGGAGTGACCATTCAGATACTTTGTTGTCGAATGAACGACGAAATCGGCTCCCAGCGCAATGGGCTGTTGCAGCGCAGGCGACAGGAAGGTGTTGTCAACGACAAGACGGGCGTTGGCGGACTTGGCGCGCTCCGCAATCGCTTTGATATCGACCACCCGCATGAGCGGATTGCTCGGTGTTTCAACCATCACCAGTGAAACACGCCGTTGCAGGGCTGCATCAAACATGGCCGTGTCCTGCTGATCGACGAACTCTACTTCGAAATGGCCCCGGTCGCACAGAGCCCGGAGCAGTCGGTATGTTCCGCCGTAACAGTCGTGTGGCGCAATGACGCGATCGCCGGGTTTTAAAAGACTGAGAATGAGATTCACGGCCGCCATTCCCGATGATGTCACCACGGCTCCCGCTCCGCCCTCAAGCTTTGCTAGTGTGTCGGCGAGCAGGTCCCGCGTCGGGTTGGAGGTGCGGGAGTATTCGTACGCTTGCGCGTGTTCGAATTTTTGAAACGCGAAGTTGCTGGATAGGTAGATGGGAGCCGTCACAGCACCGAAAGCGTTGTCGTCAGCAATGCCGTTCGATGCTGCGATCGTTCTGATATCTGTCATCTGCAAACCATCCAATCCGTATTTTTTTGATGTCGGTGCCAAGAATGGGTCCGAAACTTCTGCCTGCCTCAGTGGGAAGCCTGACTGTGTTCATGAGAGACCCAGCCACTGAAAATCTCCAAATAACGATATTAATTCTTGATATAAGAATGACAATAAGCAATCGTTCTCTCTTGGAGATTTTTTGTTGCGCCACTGGCGCTTTGTGAATGGACACGAATTTGTTTGTCGAGTGCAGCCCAAACGGGGATTTCACCCTGGATTCGAGCGAGATCGCTTCCCGGTTCGGGGTGTCGCAATCGGAATTCCGCAGCTACATCCAGCGTGGTCTTGTCGCGAGCTCTGTGGAGATTGGTTCGGATGAGCATGCAGGGACGAAGCGTCTGTCGCTACGCTTCGGCAATCGTCAATGGCGCGCAATCCTGGATATCGAAAATGAGGTTCAGCACGAGGAGTTGACGTTCCTTAAGGGTAGATCGCCGAAACGGTCACCGCGTCAATGACTGCCATCTTCAAAATGAGATCTGCACTGCGTTTGCCGATGACAGGGAGCAGGCATATGCTGCAGACAACGCAGCGCTTTGGTGGTTGAATGGAAAATGAATTGCAAGCACGCGCCGCACATAGCGCTGAGATTAGCAATCGGGCTGATGCGGAAATGCAAGCACTCGGCATCAATCGCGCCTTGATCAGTGCCGTGGTTGACACATTTTACGCGCGTGTGTCGGAGCATCCGGAGCTGGGTCCCGTTTTCAACGCAAGGCTTTCGGGACGCTGGTCGGAGCACACCCTGAAAATGAAAAGCTTCTGGTCAGCGGTCGCCTTCCACGATGGCTCCTATGGGGGGAAACCTGTTCAGGCCCATTTAGGTGTGGCCAACCTAACGCCAGAACTATTCCCAAAATGGCTGGAGCTGTTTGAAACAACGCTGGACAACGTCGTCACGAATGAAGACGCCAAAGCATGGTTCATGGCGACGGCAGAGCGTATCGCCCGAAGCCTGACAATTTCGCTATTCTACAATCCAGCGCTGGATGATCCTAACCGGCGGTCATAACTGGCAAACAGTTTCGCGGCTGATCGCGCCTCGATCGCCGAGCTATTGCCATTTGCCATGCCGAAGTATTCCCAGAATAGATAAAATCGTGATACTTGACCTGAAGATCGTCAGGCCGATCTCTTTCTAAGCGCCAGGACAGACGGGTATGCGAGTCTGAGCCAGAAGCCGTTCTCGTTCAGACCGCGTTGATCGATACTCCCACCTACCGGTGGCCGCTTTTCGCCGGAAAACGATCTCCAGCCAGCATAATGTATCGTTCGCCGGCAAGACCGGGTACCAGGCATACCAGTGCAACCAATTTTTTCTTGATGGCCTGCGGTCCATAAGCATTGTTCGCTCCTATGCTTGAACGCCGTTTGGTAGGGAAAGAAAAACAAAAAGGCACACTGCTGACAGGGCTATGCCGATCTCATCTCGTAGATGGTCGCGCAACGGTATCGACAGCATCAGGCCGGTCGCAAACACGAGGCTCCCGATAGTTGCTCCCAAGTTGGAATAAGTGAAGGTCACTGCGGACAGCGCCAGGCTGGCGGCGAGCGTCGTCATGACGGGTGTATGCACAGCAAGGGCATTGTTTCGGTAAAGGATCAGAAATGGGTTCCAGCTGAGCGCAATAGCCGCCGTTAGAAAGACTGGAATGAGTGAGGAAACGTCCAGCGAACTCATCGCCTAGCCCTCGAATTTCCACGCGAAAAGATTATCACAACCTTGGCGAAACCGGATGTCAGTATCGGTGACGATCGCATCCATGGGAATGTCATGACCTTGAGGACGGATCGTCTCGATCTGCTGGAAGTCAAACCCGACGCCGATCACGATAGGCTTTGGATGGAGCACAGCGAGCGTTCGATCAAAATACCCACCTCCGAACCCAAGCCGGTAACAATGCGCGTCAAACCCGACAACCGGGGCAATGACGATATCCGGTTGGCGTTCATCACCGTGCAGCGGAACAGGGATATTCAGGACTCCGCGCGTCAATTCCTCGCCAATCCGCCAGGATCGAAACGTGAGAGGCTTGTTCTTTTCAGACACCACCGGCAAAAGGCATGTCGCGCCGCGGGCTGAAGCCGCTGTCAACCAGCCGCGGAGATCAGGTTCGCCCAGAAATGGCCAGTAGAGACTGATGGTTCGCCCGTTGACTTCAGGCAATAGCTGATCGAGGTTTTGCCGGATTCGCAAGGATTTCTGGTCGCGCTCTTCTGCGTTGAGACGGGCCCGCTGATCGATCAGACGGCGCCGCTCACCTTTGCGCCATTTCTTGACCGTTTCACCACTACCGTCCAGTCCCATATAGGCTGGATCGACTTCGTGCATGAAACAGGCAGGAGAAGAGAAGCCATCTGGATTGTCATTCTGATTTTCGTCGATCATCTGACATTTCTTTTCTATCTGATGGCTTCAGGCCATCACCTTCGGCTTGCGTGATGTTCGCTCATGGAGAATAATAAGGCAATACCATTCTTAAATGGAGACTTTTTTGGATCCGACTTCTCTGCATATTTTTCTGATCGTCGCCGACGAGACGAGCGTGACGCGCGCGGCGAAGCAGCTTGGTCGGGCGCCTTCGAATGTAACGACACGTATCCAGCTTCTTGAGGAGCAAGTTGGCGCCTTGCTGTTCAGCCGGGAGGGAAAGAAGATGACCCTGACCCGCGAAGGACAAATTTTCTTGGGCTACGCGAAGAAAATGCTCGCTTTTGCAACAGAGGCGCGTCTTGCGCTCAGGAAAGAAAACCAGGTGGAGGCGTTGCGGGTGGGTACGATGGAAAGCACGGCGGCAAGCCGTCTGCCTCCGGTGCTTGCAACATTTAACGAAGCCTGGCCACAGGTGTCATTGCGTTTGACACTTGGCGCAACGCTGGAATTGGCAAAGGCGGTGATTGCCGACGAACTCGATTGCGCTCTCATCGCCCAACCGCCTGATCAGAAAGAATGGGCAGGGATGCTTGGGCGTGAGCAGCATCCGCTTCACGCGACAAGGGTCTTTCAGGAAGAGCTGCTTCTGATCCTGCCGTCCAACCATCCTCCGCTCCGCAACGCCGGCGACATTCGGCTGACGGCTCTTGCCGCTCTTGAACCAGGTTGTACCTATCGCCGCATTGCCGAGCGTTGGATGAAATTGGGAGCCGACGTTCCAACAATGGAGTTGACCTCCTATCACTCCATTCTCGCTCACGTCGTTGCGGGAAACGCAGTGGGTGTCATACCGCGCTCTGTCCTTGACGGCATGCACTGGACCGCCGATATCGTTGTGCATTCCCTTGGTCCGGTCGATACACTGCTCATTTCCCGGAATGATCGGAGGTCTGATCCGCTTCGCGGATTTGAAGATATGCTTCTGGCCTCAACGCCTCCGCTCTCCGCTTCCCTTTCTCCTTCCTGAACCCGCCACCAGTCTCTCATCAGGTTTTTCCCATGTCCCCTTCCGACCCCCGAGGAGCGGCCCAGAAGCGCGCGCTTCTGTCACTATGGCTGTTTAGACCCATTCTTGCCGGCGCAACGTTGCGCGATCGGCTGCTGGCATGCCTTGGCGCTCTCGCGGCGATCGCGCTGACAGGTCTGATTTGCAGCTACCTGCTCGGAAAAGGTTCACATCTACCGTTGATCGTCGCGCCGATGGGCGCCTCGGCCGTGCTGCTGTTTGCCGTTCCGGCAAGCCCGCTTGCCCAGCCATGGTCTATCATCGGAGGCAATACGATTTCGGCCTTCATGGGGGTGCTTGCCGCCAGCCTGATCAGCGACCCGATCATAGCTACTGGTGTGGGCGTCTCACTGGCGATCGCGGCGATGTCCTTTACCCGGTGTCTCCATCCGCCTGGGGGGGCGGCAGCCCTGACAGCCGTCCTTGGTGGACCTGCGGTCGCAAGCTGGGGCATGCTGTTTCCGTTCATTCCAGTTGCCCTGAACTCCTGCATCCTCGTCGCAGTCGGCCTGTTGTTCCACAAGCTATCCCGGCATAACTACCCGCATGTCGCCTCGCCTACGGTGAACGGCCATCTGACTGCAGACCTTCCACCAGCCGAGCGAGTGGGGTTTCGTGACGAGGATATTGACGCCGCCCTTGAGGCGCTTCACGAGACATTCGACATCGACCGCACTGACCTTGGACTATTGCTTCGCCGTGTGGAGTACGAGGCTGTCGCCCGCTCTAATGACGGGATCAAATGTGCGGACATCATGTCGCGCGACGTTATTGTGGCGGACGTTGATGCCACCATCGATGAGGCCCGGGAGCTGCTTCTCAAGCACAATATCCGAACCTTACCGGTCAAAAATCGAAACGGACAACTGCTCGGTACTGTGGGTTTGAGAGAATTGGCGATGGGAGAAGGTTCGTTGAAGGAACTGATCTCTCTGCCAACGACCGCTTCGGCTGCCGATCGAGCCCTGAGCCTGCTTCCCATCCTGACGGACGGCAAAACACATGCGGTGATCGTCGTCGATGAGCAGAGCCACATTATCGGGCTGATTTCCCAGACCGACCTTTTGAGCGCCGTTGCACGGTCCCTTCCAAAAGGGCCTCATCAGACAGCGGCGAATTAACCTTTGACCACAGCGAATTCGGGGCGGTCGAAGTGGCGTCGAAGGATGCCGAGAAATTCCAAGACGCTTGCTATCGATGATAGAGGAGCTGAGGATCAATGGATCGACCGGAGGCCCATATACAATGTCAAGCTGACGACGGATATGGCGATCGTCATGTTCGGCTTGGAGTCGTCAAATACTGACGCAAGCCAGAGGCTGAATGTCAGAACGATCGGTATTGCCCAGAGTTTTTGATCAGACACCGTGAAGGCAACCGCTGCCAGGAAGATAGCACTTGCCACCATTGTCACGGGTGACCGCTGTTCAGCAGCATCGCCGCCGGGAAAGTACGGCAGGAGAAACCGCCGCAGACTCAAACCGGTAGCGGCGCTTAGGAGAAGACAAGTCACCAAAGGTTGGAACATAGTTTGCGCCGCCGATCGATATAGAAGTCTCCGTCTTCCAGCAAAATTTATGCCATTCTAGAGCCCTGCAAATAATGCTGCCACGGGAGCCCTGCAAATAATGCTGCCACGGGAGCCACGGCTGATAGCGTGGTGATTTCGTGGGCGAAACGGTGCTTTTTTCGGCAAATTTACCGTACTCGTTGAGGCTCCAAAAAATGCCGCCCTATTGCTTTCCTGTCCTGTCACATCAACAGTTTAACGACCTAGCAGACCGAGGATCATCGTCAGTCAAAACTTAAGCTGCCGCATATTGAATTAGCGGCAAGTGCCGCCTTGTCGTCAAAAGGTGACTACCCAACAGATTATTCGAGTCCTGCGCGCTTGCGCAGTGAGGCGATTTCAGAGGTGGTGAGAGACCTGCTGTCTCCTTTTTGTAAATCACCCAATCGCAGCGTGTCGACTGCTATCCTGACCAATCGCAGACAGTCCAGTCCGACGCCTTCCAGCATTCTGCGGATTTGCCGGTACCGACCCTCGCGCAGTTCGACCTCAATCCAGGCGTGCTTGCTGCCGCGGCGCAGAAGGTCAACGGAGGTGGCGCGAAGGAGCTCACCGTCGCTGGGAATGCCGAAAATCATCTGCTCCAGTTCCGGGGTGCCAATTTCTCCGCCGACTTGGACGTGATAGATCTTGGGAACATTCGTGACAGGGTCAAGAAGACGCTGTGCAAGTACCGTGTCGTTTGTAAACAACAGCAACCCTTCGCTGGCCTTGTCCAGGCGACCGACCGGCGAAACGAATGGCATGTCCTGAAGCTTGAGGCAGTCAAATACCGTTGCACGGCCATCGGGATCATCACGCGTGGTAACCACACCGCGAGGTTTGTTCATCATGATGTAAAGCTTGGCCGATGCCGAAACAGTTTGTCCATCGACCGCGATCAGATCGGATATCAGATCGACCCATATTGATGGGTCCATGGCACGACGTCCATTGAGTTTAACCCGGCCCTCGGCAATCAATCGTTCAGCCTGCGTTCGCGAACAGTGGCCAAGTTTGGACAACGCGCGCGGAAGCGTCACCCGCATACCGCGGGGTGCTATGGTTTTTATGGTCAAGATATTAAAGCCGAAAGATTTAGCGAGAGGCGTCAGCCACTGCTATTGTTTGGAGAACTGCATGATCCTGGTCCTCCGAACGCTAACCAGGATTTACCTGCGTTCGGGCCAAGAGCCGTTTTTCGAGCGTTGAGGCTCTCTAAAGGGTTGGATAAAAAGCGTTGCCATAGGATGTCTCTGCGCCGGTGGGTTGCAAAAGTCAAACCTGTCGGCGCGCATCAACGCCGGCAGGTGTCATCACGCGGTCGTCAGATTATGCCGAGCGCATCCATCGCCTCGGCCACCCGCACGAAGCCGCCGATGTTGGCGCCGAGGACATAGTCGCCCGGCGTGCCGTATTCTTCGGCCGTCGTAGCGCATGTATCATGGATATTGTGCATGATCATCGCCAGACGATTTTCTGTCTGCTCGAAAGTCCAGCTATCCCGCGAAGCATTTTGCTGCATTTCCAACGCCGATGTTGCGACGCCCCCTGCATTGGCGGCTTTGCCCGGCGCAAACAATACCCCTGCTTCCTGAAAAAGCCGCACCGCTTCCGGCGTGGTTGGCATGTTGGCGCCTTCGCCGACCGCGATGACCTTGTTCCGGATCAGTGCCTTGGCATCACGTCCGGTCAATTCGTTCTGGGTCGCGGAAGGCATTGCGACATCGCACGCCACGTCCCAGATGGACCCCCCTCGACCCAATTGCTGCCAGCGCCTTTTACACCAACATATTCTGAGATCCGACCGCGTCGCTCTTCCTTGATCTCTTTTACGAGGTCAAGATCGATGCCATTTTCATCCACGACATAGCCGGACGAATCCGAGCAAGCGACAATCTTACCCCCGAATTCCATGACCTTTTCCATGGTATAGATGGCAACGTTGCCGGAGCCCGAGACCACCACGCGTTTGCCTTCGAAGTTGTGGCCTTTCGTCGAAAGCATCCGCTCGACAAAATAGGTCGCACCATATCCTGTCGCTTCCCTCCGCGCTCTTGAGCCGCCATGGAACAACGCCTTGCCGGTTAATACTCCCGCCTCGTACCGGTTGGTGAGGCGCTTGTACTGGCCAAACATGTAGCCGATCTCCCGACCGCCGACGCCGATATCGCCGGCGGGCACATCCGTGTACTCGCCGATATGGCGATGCAGTTCAGTCATGAAGGATTGGCAAAACCGCATGATTTCGCCGTCCGAGCGGCCGCGCGGATTGAAATCCGACCCGCCCTTGCCGCCGCCGATCGGCATTCCCGTCAATGCGTTCTTGAAAGTTTGTTCAAAGCCAAGGAATTTGACGATGCCCACATTCACGGAAGGGTGGAAACGAATGCCCCCTTTATAGGGGCCAAGGGCAGAGTTGAATTGCACGCGGAAGCCGCGGTTGATCTGTACTTGACCCGTGTCATCAACCCAGGGGACACGAAAGATGATCTGCCGTTCGGGCTCGCAAATGCGCTCTATGAGAGCATTATCGGCATAATTTGGATGTTTAGCGATGACGCGACCCAGGCTTTCAAGAACTTCACGGACCGCCTGATGAAATTCCAACTCACCGGCATTGCGCCGCAGCACCTCAGCCAGGATCGGTTCAAGCTTCTCATCCACATTCGCCAATTCTTATTCTCCAGTCATAGATTGTTGCCTGAATATCAGGCGGCGAATTGGCTGATAGCTCAAAACTTGTGCAAAATGAAATGGATTTGAGGGGTCGATTGGTAGAGTGGATTTTCAATGCTTATGTAATAAGCTGGAGCGACTTAACTGCAATCAAACCGTCAATCACCTAACAGCTTCACCGGCCTTGCTTGACTTCCGCGATTAACGGGCACATCATCAAAAGATGTTGATCGAGCCCCTCCACAATATTTCCAAGCGAGTATGCCTTATCGCAGGCATATGACCCCCGGCCCGGTCGTGTCTCACCCCGGTCGAGGGGCATAGGTAGCTTTCCGCAAGTCGGTTGAAGCAGCCCAAAGAGGCGACAGTCTTTCCAATTCTATTTAATCGAATGCAGCGCGCTTTGTGCGTGGCTGCGTATATGTATAGGAAACCAGCAATGGCTGCCGAAAAGAAAACGCATAGCAAGCCGGCCATCATCGTTACCGATTCCGACCACGAGAGGCTCTCACGCCTTGCCGAGGCACACGCAGCGCGCAATCCGGAGGTGTCCGAAGAACTCCTGGCCGAGCTCGACCGCGCCCGCATTGTTCCCGACAAGAAGATCGGCATTGATGTCGTGCGCATGGGGTCTACGCTCCAGTTTGTAAGCGACCTCGGCGATGAACGCCTCGTCATGCTCGTTTTCCCCGGCGAAGCCGATATCGCGGCCGGCAAGGTATCCATCCTTACGCCTATCGGCGCCGCCCTGATCGGCCTTTCTACGGGTCAGTCGATCGATTGGACTGCTCGAGATGGTCGCGTCCATCGCCTCACAGTAAAGAGCGTGGAGGCGCCGGCTGTAAGCTTTCCCGCCTCCACGGGCTCGGTCGAACTGCGGTCCGCATCATAATGCGCTGTCCGCTGTCCTGCCTCCTCTCCCTTTATGGAGGTTGCCTCATCGCAGGATAATCGCCCCCTGCTCCGCCTCAGGCGGACAGGGGATCTCCAGTTCATATTTCATATGCGTGCTCCCGTTGGAGTAAAGGAGAACTGCGATGTCAGACGATCACTTCATCCTCACCACGAAAGATTTATCCATTTTGGAAGCTATGGCTGACGACCCGCGCGGTCGCTACCAACTGCTTCTTCCGCTCATTCGCCATAAAATCGCCAAGGCAGTCGTCATTTTTCGCGAGGATCTGCAAGACGGGATCGCCAGCATCAACAGCAGAGTGAGCTTCCGTGTCAATGGCAGCGCGAGGGATACCCGTGTGCTCTCGACCGGTCAGGTCACCGCGCCGATTGGCATGTTCCTGCCAATCACGACTACGCGTGGTCTGGCTCTTCTCGGTCTTACGGAAGGCCAAGATATGGTCTTCACCGATACAAGCGGACTGGAAGACCGGATTTTTCTCGAGAGAGTGGAATATCAGCCGGAGGCTTCATTGCGCGAACGCCGGGCGCTTAATCAGGCAACCAATACCTTAAGGCAGAAGCCACTGCTGCGCATAGTGTCCGACGGGATGGGTCAAGCGCGCCTCAAGGTTCCCGCCACACCGGATGCTACTGATGATCCGGGGCCGTCAGCGGCCTGATCCGCCTGATCGTTTGACGCAGACGCGCGCTCGACGCAGCGCGCGTCTGCGCAAGAACATGAAGAAGGCTCCAGCATGTCGAATAATTCCCCCCCGGCACAAGAGTTGCCGCATAGTGCGTTCACGCAAGGGCTCCTATGGATGGGCCTCAGCATGATCTCTTTCATCGGCATGTCAGTCGGCTCGCGCGAGCTTGCGAGCACACTGTCCATCCAGCAGGTGCTATTCTTCCGCGCGCTCGTGGGCCTTTTCGTCATCCTTACGCTCGGCCGTGCGCTGCTGCCCGAACTGCGGAAAGGCAAGCTGATTAGGCTGCATTTGGCGCGAAATGTCGTCCACTTCTTTGCCCAATACCTATGGACGATCGGCGTCGTGATGCTGCCGCTCGCTTCAGTGTTCGCTCTGGAATTTACCATGCCGATCTGGGTTGCCTTCTTCGCCCTCCTTTTTTTGAAGGAACAGCTGACGAGGTCGCGGATACTTGCCACCATCGGCGGCTTCATCGGCGTCCTCGTCATCGTCCGCCCGGGCATCGGCATGGTCGATCCGGCCGCAGGGCTCGTGCTGATTGCCGCCGCCGGCTACGGTCTGTCATTGATCTTAGTCAAGCAACTGACGCGGGAGGTTTCGCCGGGCGCCATCGTCGTTTGGATGATTGTCATCCAGCTGCCGCTCGGCTTCCTTGCCTCGCTAACGGACTGGCGTCCAGTGAGCTTCACCGACATCCCCTGGATGTTGATCGCCGGACTCGGGGCGCTTGCCGCCCACTACTGTCAGGCCCAGGCACTCAAACGTCTCGACGCATCCGTAGTTATGCCAATCGACTTCCTGCGCGTGCCAATGGCTGCCATCGTCGGCTATTACGCTTACGTCGAAGCCATCGATCTTTGGGTCTTCCTCGGAGGTGGGATTATCCTGTTTTCCAACTACCGGGCGGTGATGGTGGAGCGACGGAAAACGACACTGTGAGAGGCTTCAGCATCTCAGACATCTGGCCCAATCAAGCCGGATTAACAGTCGCTTCCCCAATAGCTTTGGCCATCCCGGTTGGCTGACAATCTGTATCTGCATACTCAGTGATATCTTCTGTGTTCCGGGTTTGGCATCAAGTTATTGCGAGGTGGTCTATATGTGATAATGTCTTTTATCATATATATGGGAGAGAGGTCGGAATGGCGATCACAGCGAAAGACGTGCAGCAGCTCAACGAATATGCAAAAGGTGTCATGGACAGAGCCGAGCATCATGCCGGCAACGTCAAGGGATCGGCGCTAACCGTGCTCGGTGGTATCATCTGGCGGGCTGATGCGGATTCGATCCGGATACGCCAATACGCCGGTTCGCCAGCTAATATGCTCTGGATCAAGGTGAACGGCAAAGACTACGCCTTCCGCTATGACCATGCTTCGGAGCAGATCGAAATACGAGACGGCTCCCAAAACGGAACGATCCTTCACGCCATCGACGACGCAGTTCCTATTACCGCGATCGAGATCATTATGCGCGGCCTTTGAAAAGCGGTGCGATGATGACGGATTTTTCCAATAAGAAAGATGCTGAGATCGATCAGTGGATCGCGAACTTTGAAAAGCGCGGCCAGACCGATGCTGGGCTTTACTATGAACTCCTTGAGGAGCGCGGCCGCCGCTCCGGAAAACGGCAGGGGCTTGATCTTGAGAAATCGCTCTCCGCTCTTAAGCAGGCGGCAATTTCAGGGATCTGCATCACCTATGGCGACCTGGCAAAAGCAAGCGGCGTCGAGTGGAGCAAGGCGCGGCATCAAATGAACGGAAAACATGGTCATCTGGATCGGCTTTTGGAAATCTGCCATGCGCGACAATTACCATTGCTGACTGCGATCTGCGTCAACCAAAGCGGCTTGCAGGATGGCGAGCTGGAGAAAAATGCCCTTTCCGGTTTTGCCGAAGGTTCGCGGCGGATCGGTCGCTCCTTTGCGGACGAACTGGCATTTCATCATGCCTGCCGCGAGGAGTGCTGGACTTGGGGCCGGGCGCAATGAGCTTCGTCATTACATCCGACGCGGAGATATTGCCGGCCGCAATTGCGAAAAGCGCAGAGCGGGTACGCATGCGGTTCCTTGAGTTCTTCACCGCCCGGATTCGTAATCAGAATACCCGCCGATCGTACCTCAAAGCTGCTTCGGAATTTCTAAGCTGGTGCGATGCGCGAGGCGCTCGCTCTCTCGACACGATCACTCCTATTCATGTTGCCAGCTGGGTCGAGGAAATGACGCTCATGCATTCGGCGCCGACCGTCAAACAAAGGTTGGCGGCGGTGCGGCACCTGTTCGACTGGCTCGTCACGGGACAGGCTATGGCGTCCAATCCCGCCCATTCTGTACGCGGCCCGAAGCACTCCCGTAAACGCGGCAAGACCCCTGCCCTATCGGCCGAGGAAGCCCGCGAGCTCCTAGACAGCATTTCCACTGAAACACTAATCGGCAAGCGTGATCGCGCACTGATAGGGCTCATGACCTACACCTTCGCCCGCATTGGTGCCGCGACGAGCATGGAGGTGCGCGACGTATTCAGCCAGAACCGCCGGTTATGGGTTCGATTGCACGAGAAAGGTGGCAAGCAGGTCGAGCTTCCCTGTCATCACTCGCTTGAAGCCTTCCTGGACGACTTTATCGAGGCGGCCGGCCTGCAGGGGACACCCCGAGCGCCCTTGTTTCAGACAATTAGGCGCGGCACTGATAAGTTTTCCGGTAATCCCCTACCCCAAGCCAATGCGTATGCAATGATCCAGCGTCGTGCGGTCGCGGCAGGTATCAGCACGGCCGTGTGCAATCACACCTTTCGGGCGACGGGTATTACCGCTTATCTGAAAAATGGTGGAACGCTGGAAAAGGCAGCCAATATTGCCAATCACTCATCCACCCGAACCACGCAGCTTTATGATCGCCGCAGTGATGACGTAAGCTTGGATGAAGTAGAGCGGATTTTGATTTAAGACGCTCATTTTTGGGTTGGTTTGGGGCGTGACTAAGAGCAATCATGATGTACCGACGCTTCGCCTTCTCGACAACTATCGGCGCGAGCTGAAGTCCGAGGCGCACGAATATAGCTAATCCGAGGTAACTTCAGAAATTTCGGTCAGCGATAGAAAATGCCCGCCGCCGCCCCTCTATGTGGAGGCTTTCTGAAAACCTTGTCGGCCGATATGGGAAATCGCTGCGGAAGACGGCTTCGTTTTGGATGATGGGAAGTTGGATCTCACTCAGCCCCTCCAAGCGCATGTGTCAAGATGCGGGGCGAACGGCGCTTGCTACTTAACTGCGTGAGATTGCAATAAGCTGCTGACGAAGCCAAAGGGATCCCGCATCGCTTTGCGTTCTTGCGTGCCAGAGCATCTGATAGCCAAAGCCTTCGATTTCGAGCGGTGGCCGGAAGCTGATTAACCGGTGGGCTGATGCCAGCTCACGGGCTGCTCTTTCGGGAAACGTGAGGACGAAATCGGTTTTGGCAGCAATCACCGCTGCGGTTGCAAAATAAGGCAGCCACATGGCTATCCGGCGGGTTCGTCCGAGTGCAGCGAGCCGATCGTCCATTTCGCCTGTGCGGCCGCCAAAAACGCTGACGAGAATGTGCGGGTAGTCAAGAAAAGCATCGAGATCCAATCGGCCGTTGTTGAGGCGATCTTTAAGCGAATGACCTTCTCGCACGAACGAAATATAAGTTTCCTCAAAAAGCCTCGCCCGCTGCAAATCGTCGGGCACCGGTTCATCGCTATAGAGAACGATATCCACATCGCCGTTGGAGGCCCGACGGAATGCCTCTTGCGAGAACGGCAGCACTTCAATGCCGGCGTTGGGCGCTTCTGCGGCAAACACAGCAGCTAGCGACGGCAAGAGTGCGATGGCGCCATAGTCAGTGGTGGCGATGCGAAAGATGCGATCGCTCGTTTTGGCAGAAAACTCCTGCGCGCCGAGCAGGTCGTCGATATCATGCAGTAATTTGGTAATCGAGTCCGCCAAGGCTTCCGCCCTCGGCGTCGCAAGTACCCCTCCTGCGCCCTTTATGAATAATTGATCCTCGAAAACGATACGAAGCCGGCCGATGGCTCGGCTAACTGCCGGCTGGCTCATGTTGAGCTTTTGGGCGGCAAGAGTGACGTTCCGCGTCTGCAGAACTGCCCGCAAAACGATGAGCAAGTTGAGGTCAAGACGACGTAATTCGCTTAATGACATAGTATATATCCGCATCATGCATTGGACAAATAATTCAATCTTCTCCATTTTTTGTCGAGTGTTTCAAGCGGAAAAGTGAGGCCGCATGGCAGATGATAGCACCCATAACGCCATGCGGCGGAGACTCTTGCAGGCGATGGCGGCTTTGCCTGTCGCGGCCTCGGGACCCCTTGCCCTCTTTCCGGTAAAAGCGAGAGCAGAAGGATCTTCGAGCATGACAAGCATTGCTTCCATGGCGTCCAGCGCGGGCGTCTACCAAACCGAGCGCGTCAGTTTTGAAAGCGCCGGAGTACCGCTGATTGGTCTCCTGTTTACGCCGACAGCCACGCAATCTCGAATGCCCGGCGTCGTTGTCGTTGGGCCATTCGGGTTCGTCAAAGAGCAATCGCCAATGGAATATGCGACGAGACTTGCCCGCGACGGCTTTGCCACGCTAATTTTTGATCCCCGTTTCGGCGGCGAAAGCGGTGGAGAACCTCGCCGTTATGAGAGTCCCACGGCAAAAATCGCGGACATCAAGGCCGCGATCTCTTTTCTCGCAGCACGCCCGGAAATTCTCAAGGATGGAATCTTCGCGCTCGGAATCTGCCAAGGATCCTCGGAGATGATCGCAGCAGTATCGGACGATGCCAGGATCAAAGCTCTAGCGACAGTTTCTGGCCAGTATCTCTACAGAGAGAATCTAGAAGGGTTCTTTGGCGGCGGCGGGCCGACACTTGACGAGCGCATCGCCCGTGGTCAGGCTGCGAAGGCCAAATTCGAGGCAAATGGCGAGATCGACTACACGCCGGTGGTGAGTGTAGCTGACAAGGGCGTGGGTCTACCGTGGCCTGAGATTCATAATTGGTATCATCCTTGGACGACGTCTAAGTGGGGCGAACCCAGTCGCTGGGAAAATCGCTACACCACCATGAGCGACGCCGAGGTATGGACCTTCGATGTCGATGCCTATGCCGTCAAACTGCAGTTGCCGACGCTGATGGTCCACGGCGAACGATCAGACGGCTTTGTCGCAGCGGTACAGCACGTATTCGATAATGTGCCGGCCAAAGACAAAAAACTCGTCATCCTCGAAGGGGTGTTTCACACCCGATTCTACGACGATCCGCTGGTAATCGAACCGACTGCGGCCGAAGTCGCGAAATGGTTCAAGTCCAATGCCAAGTCTGAGCGAGGTTGATTATGCGCAGGATTTCTATTGTGTGGGCGGTTTTTGCCTTCATCGTTGCGCCTGCTCACGCGGCCGAATTCTGTCAGAAACCGGGGACGCCGTCGGAGAACATCACCTTAGTGAAGGGCTTTTATGAAGCCTTCAACATTCCTTCGAAACCGATGCTCGATAGGGTTCTTGCAGATGATTGGGTTGATATACCGCTGGCGTCGGGCCAAGGGCCAGGCCGCGACGGTATGAAAGGTGCGCTCGACGGGTTCCTCGCATCCTTCCCGGATTTCCACGTTAAGAATGAAGACTTTATCGCCGATGGCGACAAGGTTGTCGTTCGGTCGACCATCACCGCAACGCAGCATGGTGTCTTCGCCGGTGTCCCCGCAACGGGGAAAGCCCTCAAAATCATGGCGATTGACATACACAAAATCTGCAACGGCCGGGTCTTAAAGACTTGGCACGTGGAAGATTGGCTTAGCGCCCTATTCCAGATTGGCGCGATGCCGCCGAAATTGTAACCAGACTAGTGGACGAGCCATTGGACCCCTACCAAAATATTCTCGATGCGACGGCGCGACACCGAAGTCATCATCATTGCAAGGCGTATCCTTTTGGAGACGGTGCCTCGCTGGGTGTCCTGGCAGCAGCCGCTGCCGCGCACCGAATCGTTGAATGCGGAACAGCACTTGGATACACCGCGTGCTGGCTCGCGAGAGGAAGCGCGGCGGCGCGCATCGATACAATCGATTTCGATGAGCAGCATGTTCGGTTGGCTCGCGAGAATATTGTCGCTGCCGGCTTCGGCGATCGGGTCACCGTGCATCATGGAGCCTTTCAGGATGTCCTGCCGCGTCTCGCCTTTGGGTATGACATTGCTTTCTTCGATGGTTTTGCTCCCTCACTTAAGGATCTGGATTTACTGGCTTCGTTGCTCCGCATCGGCGGAATTTTGATCAGCGCCAATCTTGGGCTTAGCGGCCGCGAAACTGCTGCGTATCGTGAGATGATCTGCGACCCTGAAAATTGGATGACGAGTTTGATGGCAGAGGGCGGACGAACTGCCGTCAGCGTCAAACTCAGGACTGGAAAGGGACCGTAGATGTACGTGATCACAGGGGCTAATGGACAGACCGGTTCCGCAGCAGTGCGTCATTTACTCAAAAAAGGCGCCCCAGTTAAGGCAATCGTGCGCAAGCCAGAGCAAGTGGCGCGTTGGACCGAAGCTGGCGCCGAGGTTGCTGTCGTCGATCTACTTGACACAGATGCGCTCGCTGAGGTGTTCCGTGGTGCAAATGGCGTCTATCTAATGAACCCACCCGCATACGGCGAACTGGACATCTTTGCGTACTCTGCGCGGGTACACTCATCGCTAATCGCCGCAGCTGAGAATGCTGCCGTATCACATGTGGTTGCATTGTCATCGGTGGGTGCTCAGCACACCGATGGGACGGGCAATATCAAGACGACCCACGATCTGGAGCGTCGGCTAGCGCGATCCAAAGTCCCGGCTACAATCGTGCGCGCCGCGAATTTTATGGAGAATTGGAGTTGGTCGCTTCAGCGTGTTGCCTCGGAGGGGATTCTTACATCGATGTTCTCGCCTGTTTCGAGGCGCCTGCCAATGGTTTCCGTTGCGGACATTGGGAGAGTTGCAGGTGAACAGCTGCTGGCCAGTACTGAAGCGCCGCCGCTGATCGAACTTCATGGACCGACGGATTATTCGCCCAACGATGCCGCTGCCGGCCTTAGCGAGTTCGTCGGTCGTCCAGTCCAGGCCGTTGTAGTGCCAACTAATCAATGGGACGCCATCTTCACCGAGGAAGGGTTCTCACCGAACGTGGTTGAGGCCTTCTGTGAAATGTATCGCGGCTTTAACAACGGCCACGTCGCGTTTGAGGGCCGTGGCGTTACAATTCGGGGTGAGACGACACTTTTGGACGCGATACGCAACCTACTAGATCGTAGCTAGGTGTCTCCAGAGGGGTATATTGCTCATCAGGCCCAAAGCCTTAAAACAAGGGACATCAGAGCTCAAATGCTTTCTCGTTTGCTGCTGCCAAGACGAAGCGTACTGTACAGATGGTCGAGGGCTGCTTCACAGCTTCACATGATGGAAATCGGTTTAAAAACCTGTTTTCAGAGGATCGACGCCGTTATTGGGGGCGCCTTTCGGCAACATTTCAGGTATGCAAGTCTTTGTTGACAGCGTCAATTTTCCCGCGAATATCACGACGCAAACCTATCCCTTCCGCGATGGGAACGGCAAAATCGTTGATGCTTCACCTTTGGTGCGATCTGTCACGGTTTCACGCAGCTTCAGCCCTATGACTTCCGCATTTCTTGAGAACCATCCTGGCGGCAAGGCGGTAAGGTTTTCTATGTCGCCAGCCTTCATGGTGAACTCTACGCTCAGGAGGTCGGATTTGCTGCGCACGGCAGAGTCGACGATCAGCTGCAGGGCGTTGGCAAGAACCGTCGGCTCCGAGATCGGCCAGTTCTTATCCAGAGGCTCTTCCCGGCTCCATCCCTTGGCCGAATACAGCTTATAAAGTGATGTCGCATGGTCTGCGGGAATGATATCCAGATCCGAAAGGCGCCGGATCTGCCCTTTTACCGAAACCCGCCAGCGCTCCTTCAGGGACAGCAGAGACGCAAGCGACGCGCTCTTTACCTCATAGGAATATGTTGTTGCGGGCATTAGGAACGCGCTCGCAAATCGAAACGCCTGGCGCTCGATCTCCTTGAGATCCTTTTTCAGCTCTTCCTCGGTAACGTGGCGATGCAGGATCGCATGACCGAGTTCGTGCGCGGCATCCATCTGCCGGCGCGGGAACGACATCTTGTCCGTCGACAGCAAAATATGCGGCCGATTGCCTCCTTGAGCCCAGCTGCAAAGGCCATCTAGTTTTGAAGTCCCCATCTCAATGGAGCCGACAATACATCCTACGCGCTCAAGCAGCGGCATCATATCAATGCACGGGCCATCACCAACGCTCCAATGGGTGCGCAGGTCAGAGGCAATCTGCTCGATGTCCTCGTCACGGAGCTGCTTATAGGATGCGCCTTGCAATACGTCCGGAATATCGACCTCTGGGAAATCCACATAATGCTCCACTATGCTGCTGATTTCCTGCAGCCAGTGCATCTGGGATTCCTGGTAATTCAGATCTTTCACCAAGGTCGATGCCAAGGTGCGGTAAAAGAGAGGCCGGTCGCTGTTGGCGACCGGTCTAAGAAAAAACTCTCTGCGAACGTGAAGGTGAGCTGCCAACTCGGCTAAGGCATCGGCATCAGGGGCGCTGGTCCCGTCCTCCCAGCGGGTGACGGTGCTGGGGTTGACGCTGATCAGGGTGGCCAATGCCTTCTTGCTTAGAATTCTTCGTGCTGCTCTCGCCTCGATCAATCTTTCAGGGACGAACCCCGGAGTTCCTACACGCATGCATTTCCTTCCCCGGCTTTATCAGCACGGGTCACTTCGTATCTCTGTCGTTGTCATTGCCGCCATCAGGCTGCTCTGGTGGTACAAACGGTTTGATCGTCTTCTTCAAGCTGATGATCGGTTTCTTCGCACCAGTACCAGAAGACGGTACCGGAGCGATTACCGGCTCATCGGCATAACCTTCAAGGTATTCGTCGAGCGGCTCGTAGAAAAGATATTGCTCGTAGGCCGCATCGATTACACCGATGGCGAATTCGCTGATCTTTCCGCCCCGCCCACGGTCACGAGCGACAAGGAACAGCACAAAAATGTCGCCGATCTTGGGCCCTGTTCCGTCAAGGTCGAGGCGCGGGGAGAGGTAGTAGTTGAGCGTTACGCCAGCCTTGCGCGACACGTTCTTCACAGGCAGCGCTTTCGGCTCCGGCATGGCTGCAAGACCGAAGATGATCCCCTGCCCGTTTACCTCAAACCGCATGAAAGGCTGGAAGATCTTCAAATCGGTTAGTGGGATGATGCCGTTTTCGAGCAGCTTGCCACCGTGAAGTTCACAGGTTTCCCGAAACGCCTTCTCCATCATGCGAAAGCGGGCATGCCCCTCCAGTTCTCGGCTTGGCTTGGGGTCGAGGCCTGCGTGGTCGCGTACCATCGTAAAGGCCTTGAGTGCGCAAGCGCTCAACCGGTCTTCCAGATCGAGGAAGAGATTCTTGAACAAGGCCGGCGGGAACCGTCTTTTGATATAGTGCTCCACAGTGCGCTCCGCGTCGAATTGCAAAATACAGGATTTACATATTAAAAAATTGCGTAAAGAGCAAGTGGGTATAATGATCCTCAACCTATCATCACCGGAAAACTCATGGGCACGTCTCTCCGTGACCAGGCTCTATTCCGCCGCGGCTGTGCCGCAGCTCCACGAAACCCCGGTTCGGGTTTCCGCCGACGAGCGGTGACGATCCTTCGTGCATCCGGCATCCTTGCCGGGAGATGACGCGCGATTGCGCGAGTTCGTTTGCCTGGTGGGGGAACCGAGGGCCTTGCCCTTCTCGCCCCCAAAATAGCCTTCCGCCCAGCTTCCTCCACTGCGCTTGCGCTGCGTTCGTGCAGCTGGTTCCCCGCGAAGGCTATTTTCCCCCTCCAACCCACCGCTCGCGCGGCCCCGGGAAGCAGGACGAGGTCCTGCTTCGCAGTCCAAAAAGGAAAGGACAAGGGAATGTGCGAACCTACTTTCGAGGAATGGTTTTTCAGCTTCGCGGGGGAGCTGGCGCGGCTCAACGGCGACTTGCCGGATTTCGATGCCGCCTATGACCGGTATTTTCCGGCCTACGAAGACGGCATTTGCGGCGGTACATGCGCCCGTCACGTCGCCGGGATCGGCTCGGCCGCCCTCTATGCCGACGAGTGGGAGGACGCCGAATGATGCGCTTTGCCCCCTCACGCGAATTCTACATCCCGAGCGGTTCCGTGAAGATCGCCGACAAGGCCAGCGACGGCATTGTCTACATCTTCACCAGCCATAAGGGGCGACCCGCCGCCATGGCCTTCCACGGCAAGGCTGCAAAGCCCGACTGGCACCATAGCTTTACCAGCACCGAAGCCCGCGAGCGTAAAATCCGCGAACATTTCGAGGGGCGGCGGCGCTGGTCGGAATGGAAGCAGGAACGGCGTGACGAGCGCAAGAAGCCGCACGGTTTCGAGACCGGCCATGTCCTTTATGCCTCATGGGGCTACGACCAGACCAACATCAATTTCTATCAGGTGACCGCCATCATCGGCGCGCACATGGTCGAGGTCCGCGAGGTCGGACAGATCTCCGCCGACAAGGGTGATGAACCGTGGATGACCGGCAAGGTGGTTCCCCATCTCGACGCCTTCACCGGCCAGCCCCTGCGCCGCCGCGTTAACGGGCGCTCCAAATCTGTGCGCATCGACAATGTGCGAACCGCCTTCCTTTGGGACGGTCGCCCGATCAACTGGACCGGCTACGCCTGACGGCCGCCCCTCCCCCACTGATATTTTCCGATCACACCAACATGAGGACTTATCCCATGAACGTTATCACCATGCCCGAAACTGCCGAAACCATCGCCATCGAGGTCGCCGCAGCGGCCCCGGTTACCTCCCTCATGCATGACACGCAGCAGATTCCGCTTTCCAAGCTGGTCGCCAGTTCGAAAAACGTGCGCAAGCGCAATGCCGCCATGACCATCCCGGAACTTGCCGCCAGCATCGAGGCGCATGGCCTGATCCAGAACCTGACGATCAGGAAGACCGCTAGGGGCAATAAATACGAGGTGGTTGCGGGATCGCGGCGCTTTGCTGCCCTGCTCCACCTCGTCGCACAGGGCAAGATCGACAAAAGCGCTGTCATTCCTTGCAATCTGCGCAGCGGCGAGGCCAACGACACGGAGGTTTCCCTTGCGGAGAACACGCAGCGCGAAGCCATGCATATCGTCGATGAGATCATGGCCTATCGTCAGCTGATCGAAGAGGGGATGATCGCGGACACCATCGCCGCCCGTTTCGGCCAGTCGGTTGTGACCGTGCGCCAGAGGCTCAAGCTCGCCAATCTCTCCCCTAAAATTCTGGGGGTTTTGCGCGAGGATGGGATGCATCTCGATCAGGCCAGAGCGTTGGCGATCAGCGACGATCATGCCGCGCAAGATCGGGCATGGTTCGACACACAGTCATGGAATCGTGATCCTCATTCGCTTCGTGCCGTGCTGACCCGCGATCATGTCCGTAGCACTGACAAACTTGCCCTGTTCGTTGGGACCGAGGCTTACGAGGCGGCGGGCGGCACGATCGCGCGTGATCTGTTTGCCGAGGCCGATAACACCTTCCTGACGGATCGAGCCTTGCTGACAAAGTTGGCAAAAGAGGCGCTCGAACAGAAAGCAGAACCCCTGAAAATCAAGGGGTGGAAATGGGTGGACACCAGCCTTGGAACATCGGCCATCCATAATGGCGGTTTCGCCCGTATCTTCCCTATCAGCCATGTTTCGACCGAAGCCGAGCAGACCGAGCTTGCCAGCCTTGCCGAACAGTTCGATGAGATCGCGTGCCGGATCGAGGACTATGCCGAGAGCGATTCGGCCATTGATGCCGATGAGGCCGAGCTTGCCCGGATCGAACAGCGCATCGAGGATATTAAGAGCGCGGGAAAGGTCTACGACACCGAGGAAAAGGCGCTGGCCGGTTGCATCGTCACCATTGCCCACGATGGCACCATGCATATCGAGCAGGGGCTTGTTCAGCCCGACGATCTGGCCGCGCTGCGCGCCTTGCGCAATCCGGACACCGCAAACGGTGATGCCGGTCAGGATGATGAAAGCGTAAGCGCTGGAACCATCCCTGCCGTTTTTACAGGTGCAAAGCATGGCGGCGACGAAGCCGACGAACAGCCCATGGCCTATTCCGCCGCGCTAATCAAGGAACTGACGGCGATCCGCACCGCCGCCATGCGCAATGAACTTACTCAGCGGCCCGAACTGGCGCTTGCCGTCATGCTCTATCCGCTCGTCCTGAAAACCTTCCTGATCGGGAACGGCTATTGGCGGATCGGCTCCGCCATCGAGATCGGCGGGCAGTTGAAAGACCTCGCCCCTTCGATCAAGGAAACGGACGCTTGCGATGCGCTTAACGAATGGACCCGCATCCACGAAACATGGGGATACAAGCTCCCCGGCAATCCGGGCGATCTTTGGGAATGGCTACTGGAACAGCCATTGCACGATCTTCTCGAACTGCTGGCGGTCGTCACCGCCGCCATTATCAACGCAGTCGAGGCCAAGCACGATCATGACCGCGAGCGGCTGACCCATGCCGATCAACTGGCCGCAGCCCTGAAACTTGACATGCATCAGCATTGGAAGCCGAAGGCGCCGTTTCTCTCCCGGTTGTCCAAGGCGCAGATTGCCGAGGTGATGGAAGACGCAGGTTGCGCGAAAAGTGCCATCAAGGCGGCGGGCAAGGCTCCGAAGGCCGAAGCCGTGGAGCTGGCGGAAAAAGCCCTTGCCGGAAAAACATGGCTTCCCGGCCCGCTGCGCTCGCCCATCGAGGACGCGCAGGAAGGCGAAGAAGCTGCGCCGTTGACGAGCGCCGACGAATAACATGGTTCGGACTTGGCCGCACCCGGCGCCGTTTTCGCGCCGGGGTTTTGCTTATAAAAAGATAGCAGCTTATAATCTGTTTCATAATAGATTCATTTGACGCCGAGCTGGTTCCGGTCGGGATCGACCCGCCCTAAACCAGTTGAGAGGCGCCCGCGCCCTGCCTCTCAATCTCTCCACCCACCCTTCGCTTGCAACGAGAGTTACCCGTAAAATCTGCCACTGCAGATTTGCACCTTGCAGAATCAGTCCGAATCGCAGTTTCTTGTAACGATGAGCACAGCGAAACCAGTCAGAGAAAAAGTGGCAGCCCATCGCCAGCGTTTGCGTGAAGCGGGGCGTATCTATGTCAACACCGATCTCCCTGCGGATCTGGTGGACTGTCTTGATAAGATCAAGGCAGAACGCGGGCTGGCTTCGCGGGCTCAAGTGTTTGAATTAGCTTTAAAGGCGTTTGTTGAAAATGAAATGAGGGCATAACGAAAAACCCCTCGCCGCTGGTAACGGCTAGGGGTTTTCGGTCAGTTACGACGTCGGCTTTTGGGGCCTTCCAATTTCTAGTCCCAACATAGTCGAGCGTTCACGAACCTGCAAGGGGTACCCTTTGTAGGAACGGTGAATCTTTGTCCGCTGTCCACAGTCATGCCCGCCTGAAAAAGGAGGCGGAAAAGACCATGTTTGAACAGATTGGGACGGTGCTCGCAGGAGCGCCGGCCGAACGGGAACGCACACCTGTTCGGCGGCAGAGTCGTGCGCGCGGACGATGCGAAGGCGTATTCTGGCGGCGGACAAACCGGCAGGACGTGCGTACTATCGTGCTGGCGGCGCGGCGCTATGAACTGGCAGGCCGGCAACCTGGTGCTCGCAATGGCCCCTTGGGGGGCGTGGCGATCGAGTTGCTGGAGCTATTTGCCAATCTCGTTGATTTCCGCACCGGCCGGTTGGAACCGTCGATCGACACGCTCATGCTGAAGCTCAGGCGATCACGTGACGCGATCGTGCGGGCGCTGAAGAACTTGCGCGCCCATGGTTTCCTCGACTGGCTGCGGCGCTATCAGCCGACAGGCAACGAGGGACGCGGCCCGCAGGTCCAGCAAACCAGTAACGCCTATCGAATGTCCCTACCCGATCGGGCGCGGCAGATTCTTGGACGTTGGGGCGTGGCCCCTCCCCTTCCTGACGATCATGTTCAGGCCGAGGCGGAACGTGCCTCGGGTATCGAGGCGCATCGGGCATCGCTCGACATCGTTTCGAGAACACTATTCGATGTTGGCGACAACCCCTTGGGGCAGGCGCTAGCGCGCCTTGGAAAGGCAATCAATCTACGTGAGTCCGCCAGACAGACTGAATCCCTATCTGGTTCTATAACTAATAGACGAAAATAAGCGGACGCCGCTGTCCGGGCCTCTCACGAGGCCCTGCGGCGGTTCCGACCCGCGTTACGTGCGGGTCGGCACGGCAACATCAGCATCCTAAAAACGCACCATCGCACGTGCTGTAGATGTCCTATGGTTTTTGAAAAGGTGGGGAAGAAAAGCGGGGCAAAACAATTTAGCAGCTTGTAAGCTGCTAGCTTTTTATTGGCAGATAGCAAGCTGCATGTAAATTGTTTGTAAATACACATCTGCTAGCTTTCTGCTGATTAGCAGTTTTGGAGATGCTTCATGCCAGTCATTTCATTCGTGTCGAGCAAAGGCGGAGTCGGGAAAACAACATCTGCTGTCGTACTTGCCGGCGAATTCGCTGCCGCCGGTCGCAAGGTGGTTCTGATCGACGCCGACCCCAACCGCCCGCTTGAAGCCTGGGCCCGCCTGAAGGGGGCGCCGGAAACACTGCAGCTTATGATTGACGATTCCGCCGAAACCATCATCGATACGATCGAGGAAGCCCGGGCAAACGCCGATTTTGTCATTGTTGATCTGGAAGGAACCGCCACCGACCGAATTGGTTTTGCGATTGCCCGTTCGGATCTCGTTTTAATTCCGCTCCAAAGCTCTGTTCTTGACGCGTCAGAGGCCGCTAAGTCCGTGAAGCTGGTTCACCAGATGCGGAAGGTTGCCAATCGGGAGATTCCTTACAGGGTTTTCTTCACGCGAGTCCCGCCAGCTATTCGCGAGCGGACCGCACGAGATATCGACCGGCAGTTTTCCGACGCGGCCATACCAGTTTTACCTGCAACTCTGATTGATCGTGCCGCGTACCGGGCGTTGTTTTCTCTTGGCGGAATTCTTCACGATCTGGAACGATCCGATGTGTCGGGATTGGAGAGCGCCAAAGAAAATGGTCGAGAATTTGCTCAGGCAGTTATCAACGTTTTGAAAGGAGAGGGTGCATGAGTAGCGAAGACAAGAAGCGAGCGACCCTCGACTTCGGAAATCTAAACGATACGCCAGCGCCGCCTGTCGACAGTGATGCTGTGAAGGCTGCCACCAGAGCTGCAGGCTTCCGAGAAACGCCCAAGGCTTCCGCTTCCGAAACAGCAGCTCCCATTCGAGCCACTCGCAGAACACGTCGAAAAACAGGACGTACAGAACAATTCGCTACACGCCTTCGGGCAGAGACGATCGAGGCGATTTACAACTATGCGGATCAGCATGAGATCACGTTGGCTGAGACCATCGAGCGCGCAGTCGCTGCTCTTAGGAATGATGCGAAGTGACGCTCTTGAAGTGTAACGCTTGGTGTTATATTTAAGGTGTAGGATATCTCGTGAGAGTTTTTAAAAACGGTTGGTTTCAGAAGTTTGCCCGGAAAGAGAAAATCTCTGACGCGATGCTTTGTGAGGCTGTTGCGCGCGCCGAGCGCGGCCAGATTGATGCCGATCTAGGGGCTGGCCTTATTAAGCAGCGCGTTGCTCGGCCCGGCGCTGGGAAGTCTGGCGGATTCCGGACACTGGTTTTCTTTCGAGCGCAAACGAGAGCGGTCTTTGCATTCGGGTTTGCGAAGAGTGATATGGCCAATCTCGATGCTGGGGATGAAGCTTACATGAAAAAGGCCGCGAAACTCGTCTTGGGATTTACAGACGCGCAAATGAAAGCGGAAGTCGATGCGGGTCGAATGCTAGAGGTGAAATGCGATGACAAAGACTTACAAGAGTGAGGCACTGGCAGCCGTCCATGAAATGATGGAGGGATTCTACGAGTCCGGCGCGATCGACAAACAGACGATGCGTGAATTTGATGAAGGGTGCCTGACAACCGTGGAGCCGCTGACCCCGGAGGAAATTCGCACTATCCGTGAGCGCGAGAACATTTCTCAGCCGGTGTTTGCCCGATATCTCAACGTTAGCAAGGGGCTGGTGTCAGATTGGGAACGCGGCGTTAAAAGGCCAAGCGGTCCTGCTCTGCGTTTGCTGACTGTTATACGGAACAAGGGATTACAGGCGATCGCCTGATTGCGCGACGATAGTCGCGTCCGGCCCGGAGGCGAACGCTCTTTCATTTGGGCGGTAGAGAGCCGGAGGGCCGCCAGTGACAATGCCCCGGTGTGTCAGCGCCGGGACGATTTTCATTCTTCGGGCGTTAATCTCCCCAATGCGATTTCCAGGGTGTGCAAGGTCTGAATGGCATCGTCGGGGATCGACGTCGCTCTTTTGATGTTTTGCAGCTTGTAGGCAATCTCAGCATCAGTGAGTTCGAACAGGGCAGGGGATGCGATCACTTGTTGAAGTGCAGCGATGATTCCAGCGTCTGCAATGCAGGTGCTCAGCCGCGCGAGGCGGGTCACGCGCTCACTGTCTGGAACCGAGCTATCGGCAATCCGACCAAGCTTTTCATGTGGCGAGATGGACACTGCCACTTGACGTGTCAGACACGGTCGAACGCTCCCTTGAATTCCTGATCGCTGTAATAGGCGAGTTTGCCGGCGACGATCGGCCGCTGCCCAGCGAGGAACAGCAGTTCGGCGTGTTGTGGCAGGTTGCGGACCTCGTCGGGTGTCAGCAACGGGCGGCCCACATGCTGTTCGCCGTAGGAGATCCCCGTCTTATCGGAATCGAGAGCGCGGCCCATGCTTTCGAAGACGACGGTGGATTGCCCGAGCATGTCGGAGACGAGACGGGCACTTTCGTGGTCATTGACGCCGAAGACCTGCAGGACGCCGGCATTCGACAGGAAGGTACCTGCACGCTGCCCGTAGGTGGCGCGTAGCTGATGAACGTCTTGCAGGATCGGCCACAGCTGCACCCCGTAACCGGCCATCAGGCCCATGGCACGTTCGACGGGCGCCAGGTGACCGAGGGACGCGAACTCGTCGAGGAGATAGAGTACCGGAATCGCCGGCTTGCCTGGCGAACGAGCCATTTCGAGCAGGCTTTGGGTGACAAGCAGACGCAGCCAGCGCGAATAGGTCGAAAGCCTATCGGGCGGCAGCACGAGGAAGACCGTTGCGGTGCGGCTCTTGAGATCGGCAAACCGGAAATCCGACCGGCTGAGCATACGGGCCATGCGCGGGCTATCGAGAAAATGGGTATGGCGCTGCGCCGCCGACAGAACGCCGGCCGCCTCGCGATCGGATTTGCCGAGGTGGCGGTTGGCCGCGCGTGCGACGAGGCCGCTGGCTGCCGTGGATTCCTGCATTTCCTTGAGGAGCCCTGTGAAGGCTTCAGGGGCCAGGGTAAGGTTTTCACGCAGGGTAACGAGAGAACGGCGGCTAGAGGGTTCCTGCGCGACGATATGGAGGATCATGCCCGAGATGAGCGCCTTGGCTTCTTCGTTCCAATGCGCCTCGCCAGTCATGCCCGGTTCGTCGAAGACAAGAGCGTCGGCGAGGGTGCTTGCATCTTCCGCGACATCGAGGCCATTGGGGTCGAGTCCTTCAAGCGGATTGAATGCGGCGATCGGTTCGGCTGTAGCGCCGAAGGGATCGAGGACGTAGACCGGACCGAACTGACGACGGGCACGACCGGCAATCCTGGCATTCTCGCCCTTGGGGTCGATGCAGATCACCGAGCGGTCGGCGGTCAGGAGATTCGGGATGATGGTTCCGACACCCTTGCCAGTGCGCGTCGGCGCCATCGTCAGCAGATGGGCCGGTCCATCATAGCGTAGCAGCTTCCCGGTTTTGCTGTCGCGGCCGATCAGCAGGCCCGAGCCGGTGCGGGTGAGGGGTGCGACCTCCTTGTTGGTAGCGAAGCGAGCCGTGCCGTGAGTATCGCCGTCCAAATTGCCGAAGTGCTCAATCATCGGATTGGTGAGAAGCCGGAAGGCGAAGATGAGAATGACGATCGCCACGACTATGTTGGCGATCCATCGCGACACGAACCAGGCTTCGGGAATGGCGAACGGGATCGCAGCGAGGATGAGGGCGATGACGAGAAAGACGAGCCCAACACGGTAAAAATAAACCACTGCCCGGAAAGGCGATATGACGATATTGATGACAGCCCATACCGGATCGCTTGCCGCCTTTCGCATCATGTTCTTGAAGGCAGCCCATGCAAGTGTCGCCTGGTTCATGAGCTGGCCTCACTGCCACCTGCCGCCTTTGGTTTCAGGAGATCGTGAAAAATCTCCTTGTCATTGTCGCGCGTCAGAAACCCTGGCAGCTCACGGCGTAGCCAGTCGCTCAAACCACGCGAAAACTCATCCTTGCCGGTTTCGAGGCGATGCATAACGAGCGCGCCGAGTAGAACTTTGCGGCGTGTATCCTTAGCGCGTTCTTCTTTGCCGAGCCTGGCTTTGAGCGTCTTCTTTTGCGCCTCCAGCTGGGCAAGGCGTTCTTCAATAGACTTTCGGGCCATATCGTCAATCCCTCCGTATCAACTTGATCGATCCTATCTCATAGCGTGTGTTTTTCCAGCTTACGGATCGCAATTCACGTTCTTCTGATTGAATTTTTCCCCGACGTATGCTGCAAATGCACGATCAGATTCAATCTCGACGGTTCCGCGAGCGCCACACCGAGGCATTCGAGAGCGTAGCGAGCGAATTGCGAAGGGCGCACTTTCGAGTTGCTGCGCAACTCAGATGCGCCGATCGTAGATCGGGAAAGGACAGACGGCGTTTGGCGATCTATCACGCAAGCATGAAGCCGGTAACGCGGGCCAGCGGCAGAAGCGCCGTTGCCTCGGCGGCCTATCGTGCCGGCGAGCGCCTGACGAACGAACGCGATGGCATCACGCATGACTTCACCCGCAAGGAGGGTGTGGAGCATGCGGAAATCGTGCTTCCTGATGGCGTTAGCGCGGAATGGGCGAAGAGCCGCGAGAAGCTTTGGAATGCGGCGGAATTCGCCGAAAGCCGGAAAGACGCGCGTGTCGCCCGTGAATTTGAAATCGCATTGCCGCATGAGCTGACGGCCGAGCAGCGCCTGGAGCTGACGCGGGAGTTCGCCCAGGACCTGGCGAACCGCTACGGCGCGGGGGTGGATTTCGCCATCCACCGGCCGCATGATGCGAGCGACGTTAGAAACCACCACGCACATCTTTTGATGACGACGCGGCAGGTGAACGAGGAGGGGCTGGGCGAGAAAACCTTCATTGAGCGGGAGAACAAGTGGCTCCTGAAAAACGACTTGCCGACCTCGCATATGCAGCTTCGCGATATCAGACAATCCTTCGAGCAGATGACCAATTCACATCTTGCACGTGCCGGTCTCGATATTCGCGTCGATCATCGTAGTCATGCCGAGCGCGGACTGGAGATTGAGCCGACCGAACATGCTGGCGTTCATGCGACGCAGATGGAGCGGCGCGGTCTTGACGTCTCGCGGGCACGGCTGGATGAGGATGCGGCGAAGCGCAACGCCGACCTGATCCGGGAGAAGCCGGAACAGGTTTTGGCAATCATCACCGGCGAAAAGAGCGTGTTTGATCGGCACGATATCGCGCGCACCTTGCATCGCTACATCAACGACGATGCACAGGCGTTCCAGAATGCCTTCGCCACCGTAATGTCGTCACCGGCACTGGTCGAGCTTCAGGCAGAACGTGCGGATGCGACGACAGGTGAGATCGAGCTTGCGCGCTATTCGACGCGCGAGATGGTGGATCTCGAATCCAGCATGGCGAATTCCGCCGAGCGACTGCACCAGGCGCAAAACCATGGCGTCGATCGCCGGCTGGTAGAAAACGGGCAATCGGCCGCCAAGATGCTGCTATTCGGTCGAGCGTTTCGAGCGACACCGCTGGCAAGGTCGAGCGGGGCGAACTGGACAGTGGCGAGCGCGATCGGCGCATCGGGCGGGCGCGGCTTTCCGATGAGCAGCGGGCGGCGATCGAACATATCACCGGGCCGGAGCGGATCGCCGCCGTGGTTGGTTATGCCGGCGCTGGAAAATCCACCATGCTGGCGGCCGCTCGCGAGGCTTGGGAGGCGCAGGGCTATCAGGTTCATGGCGCGGCTTTGTCAGGCAAGGCGGCCGAGGGTCTGGAGGAGTCTTCCGGTATCGCGTCTCGCACCTTGGCATCATGGGAAATGGGCTGGCAGAACGATCGTCACCAGCTCGGCCGCGGCGACGTCTTCGTCATCGACGAGGCGGGCATGGTCGGAAGCCGCCAGCTTGCCCGGTTCGTCGGTGAAGCCGAAAAGTCCGGTGCGAAAATCGTTCTCGTTGGCGATCACGAGCAGCTGCAGGCGATCGGAGCCGGCGCGCCGTTCCGCGCCATCGCCGAGCAGATCGGCCATGCCGAACTTTCCGAAATCCGCCGCCAGCGCGTGGACTGGCAGCGAGAGGCGTCGGTTTCGTTCGCCACCCATAAAACCGCCGACGGCTTGGCCGCCTATCGGCAGAGTGGCGATATCCGGTTCAGCGAAACGGGCGAGGGCGCGCGTGGCGAGATCGTGCGGGACTATCTTGCCGACCGCGAACAGCGTCCGGATGGCACCCGTGTCGCCATGGCCCATCGTCGTGCTGATGTTCGCGCCATCAATGCCGATATCCGATCGGCCCTGCAGGACAGCCAACGGCTGGGACGCGGCGAGGAAGGTGGCGAGGTCTCGTTCCAGACCAATGACGGCCGCCGTGCTTTTGCGCCTGGCGACCGTCTCGTGTTTCTGAGAACGATCGTGATCTTGGCGTCAAGAACGGGATGTTGGGAACAGTGCAGACCGTCGAGCCGGACGCAATACAAGTTCAGCTCGATGGTGGTGCTGGTCGCGGTCGGAACAATGACCGCATTGTCACCATACCCACGAAAACTTACCAGTCCTTTGACCATGGCTATGCGACCACCATTCACAAGACCCAAGGAGCGACGGTTGATCGCGCCCTCGTGATGGCATCGCAGACCATGGACCGGCATCTGACCTATGTCGCCATGACCCGTCATCGCGACGGCGTGCAGCTTTATGTGGCGAAAGACGAGTTCAACGATCGCAAGGCAGGCAAGCTCGTGGAACATGGCGTTGCGCCGTACGAGCACAGGGCTGCCAACCGCGACAGCTATTTCGTGACGCTGGAAAACGACAAGGGTCAGAGGCACACGACTTGGGGCGTGGATCTCGAACGGGCGATGAAGGACGCGGCTCAGGAGATCGGCGCGAAGATCGGGCTTGGACATGCCGGATCTGAAACCGTGCAACTTCCGAACGGCAAGACAGCCGAGCGAAATTCATGGAAAGTGCATGGCGCCGACGAACTGGCCTTCAAGGCGCTGGGAGATCGGCTCGGCCGCTCCGGGGTCAAGGAAACCACACTCGACTACACCAAGGACTTCGCCGGGCGGCGAGGCATCGCCGAGCAAATCGGCATTCGCAGCGAAATCGAGGTTGATCGTGCTGCAATGCAGCGGCAGGATCAACGCTCCCCTGCGGCCCATCCCGCACGGGAGCAACAGGACCGGGATGCAGTCGAAACAGGCGTTCATGACGAGCGACTTCGATTGCAGGTCGGTCCTGTTCGCGGTCGCGAGGATCCCGGCTCTGATCGTAGCGACAACCGCCAGCAGGCAAAGCGACGCAGCGCCTTCGATGGTCTGAAACTTTCGCGCGGGGCAGCGGGCGACAAATCTCAGACGCCGGCCAGATCCGAAAAGGGTCAGGAACCGCCACAGAAGGTCGAGACGCAGCGGCGCGGCATGTTCGATGGGCTGAAGCTCCGCGCTGGCGAGCGCGGCTCTCTCTCGCTTTCGCAACAGCGGTCGAAGGACGGAAGCCTGCGGATATCGCCCGTACCAGAAAAACAGGATCAGGAGCGCCAATCGGACCGCTTGCGGCCAATGTCCGGGTTCGAGCAGTCTGTTGATCGTTTCGCTCGTGCATGGAGTGCGGCTGCAAAAATGGACCGCGAAGGCTTGCCGGTTTTGGAGGGTCAGAAATCGGAATTGCAGCAGGCCGGTCAACAGCTCGATCAGCAGCGGCCAGGATCGCCTAACCTGATGGTTTCTGCCATGCGGAACGATCCACAGACCGAACAGGCCATGCACCAGCTCTCCGGCCGGGAGCGCGTTGGCCAGCTTGTGGCAGGCATGGACCGGGAGCGGGCTTTGCAAGCCGATCCGAACGTCAGGGCCGATCGGCTCATCAACACATGGCAGAAGCTACAGGCCGAGCGCCAGAACCTTCAGGGCTGGCAGCATGACGAGCGCGCGGCAAGGTCGAGGGACAGATGAGGAAGGTCGCCGACGTGATCGAGCGGGATCCACAGGTGGAATCCATCGTTCGCAGCCGGTCCAAGGAAATCGGCATCAGCCATGTCAGACAGGAACAGAACGTCGCTCGCGCAATGGAACAGCAAATTTCGCGTGGGCGCAGCCAAGGGCTTGAACGATAGGAGCATGCATGACGGATGACGATAAAGAGCTACTCGAGCGGGGTATTATCGACAACCAGGAGGACGAGGGCAGCGATCCGGCGCAGGCGTTTGAGGAGCTGCGCCAGACTGTCGAGGATCTGGCCGGCGATCTGGTCCACGAAATGACAACGATCCGCAAGGGCGTGGAAGCCGCGCTGGATGGCCAGGAGAAGCTTCAGCAACCGATCGACTATAGCGCCGATCTTGCGCAGCTCGTCCAAAGTTTTGCGCAGGTCGCAGAGCGTCTACACGCGGTCGAAAAGTCCCCTCTTCTGAAAAACGGTCCTGAGCATCATGCGCGCGCGATTGAGCGCAGCGGTGAGAGCTTGGTGAAGAAGGCAGCTCAGCAGTTCCATAACGAGAGCAGGGATTTCCAGCGGGTGGCGCGCGAGATGGCGGGACAAATGGCAAGCGCCCGCGAGCGACGGAGACAAAACCATTGGCTTTGGGTTATCAGTTTAGCCAGTGGCTTCGCCGGCATTCTCGCGACCCTTTTTCTGCCGAGCCTGTTGCCGTTCTCTGCCGCGCCGCGCG
>OCMG01000005.1 GCA_900215285.1 Ensifer adhaerens | reverse complement strand
AAAGTCAAGGAAGGGATGTCGTTCCGTGTTGATCGAACTGGCCAATCATAACCACGACATCAAGAAACTGCTGGAGCCGGTTACGCGCTCCGGCTCGACGGGGCGCATCTGGTCGGACGAGACATTCCTTATCTCGACGAAAATGGTCTCCTTCAAAAAGGAGCTTTTGTTTGATCCTTGAGTAAACGATCCATTGAACGTCAGGCAACAGGACCACCGGATGTTTTTCGCGGGGTCCGTACCCTATGATTTGAATGGAATGCCCGTGCCAAACTTGGGTGGTGACACAAACACCGCGGTCGCCTTGGTGAAAAAAGACGTTGTCGTGTCACGCTGGTTTCAAACAAACCGAGATCGAGCATGGCGCGGCCCGCGACGGATTTATTGACCATTTGAAAAGTTCGAGCACTACACCAAGCTCATATCGGACCAGCGATGGAGAAGTTTAGTGACGCTACTCTTACACCTTCAACGTCGACAAAGATCTGATTTCGGACTCGGTCTTCAAAATCATGACACGTTGACCAGTCGCGCTGAGATCGGCGACTTGACGGCCGCGTTCAAGGATGAAGTGGTCGCGATAATCGGGCTCGGCGGGACCGGATCATATTGCTCGATTTTCTCGTCAAGACGCCGGTCAGAGAGATCCACGCCTTTGACGGCGATCGCTATCACATTCACAACGCCTACCGGTCTCCAGGGCGAGTGACGGGATGAAGACTGGGACAGGCCGAAATCCGAGGTCTATCGGCGCCGTTACGAGAATTTTCGGCACGGTCTCCACCTGCATCCCAGTTACGTTGACAAAAGCTCTCGAAACGAGCTGCAGGGGTCACATTCGCCTTTGTCTGCGTCGATAAAGGCGAAGCGCGGAAGGAGATCTTTGATCTGCTGATCGAGATGGGGATCCCGTTTATCGATGTGGGGATGGGATTGAATCGGAAGCAAGGCGCGTTGGCTGGAACACTCCGTTGCTCCACATACCCGTCTGATAGGGCGACGGAGGCCCGCGAAAAGGGGTGGGCAGAAGAAGCAGGGCTTCCTGACGACGAATATCGACGCAACGTCCAAATCGCAGAGTTGAATGCGCTGAATGCCTCTTTAGCTGTCATCCGCTATAAGCAAATCCGGGGGTTTTACGTTGACGCGAGTCAGACTCAGCATATGCTCTTTGGAGTTGATACAATGAAGCTCCTGACGGAAGCCCTATGAAGACGTTTCCCTGCAGAAATCGACCTATGTTCCGAAGGAGCTGTCGGACGGGGTGCTTTATGTATCCCTGGAGTACAAGGTGGCCGTACACCGTTGCGCGTGCGGCTGTGGCAGCAAGGTCACCACGCCGCTGGGGCCTACAGAGTGGAGTTTCAGCGAGCACAACGGACGGCCCACCCTCTCGCCTTCCGTAGGGAACTGGCAGCTGCCTTGCAGATCTCACTACATCATCCGCAACGGCAATATCCACTGGGAAAACCAGTGGACTGATGAGCAGGTGCTTGCGGGTCGGCAACGTGAGCAGCTTCGGCGCGAGGCATATTACAGTCAGCTGAATCCGCAGGGCGGCTTCTGGGCCGCTGTACGACGGTTCTATCGGTGGTTCTTCAAGCTGGATGGATAGCGATACGCCGACATTTTGGAGAAGGCAGAATCCTGTTCAAATACTAGGCAGCCGTCGAACGAACCAGGAACAATCGCATTGTTCCCCGAGTCATCCCGTGCCAGGTTGGCAAAATTCGACACAGGGGATGATTCGGAATGGAAACAGGTACGGAGTGCAAATCCGAGTTTGCGCAGCTTCGTGAACAGGCGGGGCTCACCATAGAGGAGGCCGCCCGTATCACAAAATCCTCGCTGCGGTCCGCTTACCGGCACGAGCGTGGCGAGAGTTCCCCGTCTCCCTTGCCCTTGATGTTCTCCGGATGATGGCAGACAGCCACCGGAAACCTGAAAAGCCCGCCCGCTTCCGCTTCATCGACCTGTTCGCCGGCATCGGCGGCCTTCGTGTCGGCTTCGAGAACATCGGCGGCAAGTGCGTGTTCACGAGCGAGTGGGACAAGTACGCGGCCGAAACTTACCGCCGCAACTTTCCCGAAGAGCACGGGCATGTTTTCGCCGGCGACATCCGCGAATACACCGCCAGTGACGAGGCCCTGGCCAGGATCCCCGCGCACGACGTTCTCCTGGCCGGTTTTCCGTGCCAGCCCTTCTCGATAGCCGGTGTGTCCAAGAAAAACGCACTGGGGCGGCCGCACGGCTTCCTGGATGCCACCCAGGGAACGCTGTTTTTCGACGTGGCGCAGATCATCCGCTACCACCAGCCGAAGGCGTTTCTCCTGGAGAATGTGAAGAACCTGCAGCGGCACGACAAGGGCAAGACCTTCTCCACCATCATGAAGGTTCTGGTCGAGGAGCTGGGCTACAAGTTGGAAACCCGCGTCATCAGCGCCAAACCCTGGGTGCCCCAGGGGCGCGAACGCATCTTCATCGTCGGATTCAGGGACCACGCGGCCGGCTTCTCGTTCGACGACGTGCAGGTGCCGGAGGGCAAGGATCCTGTCCTGGGGTCGATCCTGGATAAGTCTGTTGACCCGAAATACACCCTCACCCCGAAGCTTTGGGAATATCTCCAGGGGTACAAGAAGAAGCACGAGGCCAAGGGCAACGGGTTCGGGTTCGGGCTTTTCGGGCCGAACGACGTGACCCGCACCCTCTCCGCCCGCTACTACAAGGACGGTTCGGAAATCCTTGTCGACCAGGGCAAGGGCAAGCGGCCGCGCCGCCTGACTCCGAAGGAATGCGCGCGACTGATGGGCTTCGAGCGCGGCAACCGCACCTGGGAGATTCCGGTGTCGGACACCCAGGCCTACAAGCAATTCGGCAACGCCGTGGTGGTTCCGGTGGTGGAGGCGGTTGCCGAAGCCATGAGCCCCTGGCTGCCCCAGGGGCAGCTGGCCGAGGTGCTGGCGTTCCCCGCCGGCGTGGAAACGGAGCCGAAGGCTCGCGCCCGTGGCTGATATTGTTCCGGTCGATGTCCGCAGCCGGATGATGTCCGGCATACGGGGCACGAACACACGGCCGGAGCTTCAGGTACGCAAGGCGCTGCACGCGGCCGGATTCCGCTACCGGCTGCATGAGAGGAAGCTGCCAGGGAAGCCGGATCTGGTCCTGCCTAAATACCGCGCGGTCATTTTTGTTCACGGGTGCTTCTGGCACGGGCACGGGTGCCACCTGTTTCGCATGCCTTCCTCCAACAGCGTATTCTGGCAGGAGAAGATCGCCGGCAACGTCGCACGCGACAAGGTTGCGGTGGACAGATTGCGGGAATCGGGATGGAGGGTTGCAACGGTCTGGGAATGCGCCCTAAAAGGGAAGACGCGCCGCAAGCCGGAGGAAATAACGGAAAGGCTGGCGGAATGGCTTCGGGGACAGGCCAGCGCAATCGAGATAGGGGGCGGGACGGAATGATCCAGACGCTGGAAGAGTTGACCGGCCTGATGCGGCAGGACGGCGTCGTACGCATCTACGCGAAGAAGCTCGCTCCGAACGACAATTCCAAGAACCAGGTCTATCTGGGCGGCGACTTTTCCGCCCTCAACATTATTCCCCACGGTGATGTCGAGACCGATGACACCGACCTTGCCGGCAGCGTCCGTGACAGGGCCAAGGCACCGGTCCGGTTCCGCTGGATCGACGAGAACGGTCAGTATGAAGCCCCGAACGCCCAGCTGATCCTCTATCCGAAATATCCGGAAGTGCGGATGTCCGGCTTTCTCAAGGGGTGCAAGCAGGCACCGGCGGAGGTCATGCGGGTGCGCGACGAGGGGCGCGTGCTGTTCCTGGGGATGACCCACGACGGTGTGGTGCTGGCATACGCGGCCGGTGCCGGCACGCCTCTCGCCAATGCGCTGCACGCCCGCGCTGGCCTCACGCCGGCCGGCGTGTTCCTTCAGATCCCGTCCGAGCCGGAAGGCACGAGCAGCAGGGACCGGTTGCTGGCAACGCTTGAAGCCATTTACCGCAAGCACTGGATATCGTCCCGAAAGCTGGGCCCTGACGGGATTCCCTATCCGTATACGGCCCGTAACGGCGGCGGCTATACGCTTGAGGCCGAGCTGGGCATCATGCCGAACGGCTACGCCGAGCCGGATTTTCTGGGCTGGGAGATAAAGCAGTACTCAGTTGATGATTTCGCCCGATACAAGCCGAAAAGCCCCGTCACGCTGCTGACTCCGGAGCCGACGGGCGGCTATTACCGCGACCAGGGCGTCGAGGCGTTCGTGCGGCGGTTTGGCTATGCCGACAAGAGCGGCAAACCCGATCGCATCAATTTCGGCGGGGTCTATGCCTGCAACAAGGCGTACCATGCCGACACAGGCCTGCAGATGCGGATGACCGGTTATGACGAGGCGACCGGCAAGATCACCGACATGACCGGCGGCCTCGCCCTCCAGGATATCCACGGCGAGGTCGCGGCTCTCTGGAAATTCACGAACATCATCGAGCACTGGAGCCGCAAGCACGCGCAGGCTGCCTATGTCCCGTCACTGTTCCGGACACCGCCCCCCGAATATCGCTATGGTCCGAGAATCCAGCTCTGTGAGGAAACGGACCTGACCCTGTTCCTGCAGGCGGTTGCGGCGGGTGTGGTCTACTACGATCCGGCCATCAAGATCGAGAAGGCGGCGAGCGCGAAGCCTGAACTCAAGCGGCGCAGCCAGTTCCGCATCCGGCACGAGCAACTGGAAACGATGTATCACCAGACCGAGACGGTCGAGTTTGATCTGCATGAAGGCGGTGCAACCTAGATGGATCTTCACGATTTCCGGCGAATCCTCGATGGCGCAGAGGCCGAGATCGATAATTACGCCGACGACCTCGATGCTTTGAACCGATATGTTGGCCTAGAAGGCCAGGGAGGTTCCAGCCAAAAGGCTGTGGCCGATGCGCTTTACGACAGGATACGTTCCGCATTCGCTTCCGGACATTCGGCAGCTCGGAGCGAATGCTCTGATTTGATAACAGATCTGATCCGCGAGCATGTTGTTTTCGATTTTCAACTCGATCCGTATTTGGATGTGCTGTGCCGTCTGAGGGACGCACTGGGCAGCGAACAACATAACAACAGCGAAATCGAAGGTGACTGGGTTGCAGCCATTCAGGCGGCTCGCGACCACCTCAGCATATCATCATGGCGCGTTCATGCCCCAGAACGGATTTATGCACGGCAATTTGAGGTGGCGAAGGCGGCTCGCGACCTCAAGAAGGCAGGCTATCCCATCCGTCTGGAACCAGGGCTGATAAGTCTCGAGGAGCAAGCCGAGGCGGCATTGGTGAAGGAAATTGAAAGCCTGATGCAAATGATGGGCGGCATGAATGTGGCCCGCCGGATATTTCAGGCAATTACGCCGCTTTATGACGCGAGTTTGAAGCGATATCACCTTGTGCCAAGGGTTTCGATGTCAGGAGGCGGGAAGCCGCAGGAACCGTGGGGATACCTTCTCCAGTTGGCTGTAAAACACCTTTCCGGCAGCAAGCCCTATGTCGACACGGACGGCAATTGGCAGCGACTGGTGGCCCTGGCTACAGCATACGCGGCGGTTATTGATGTCCAGCCCTATGTCCCAGCCGTTTTCGGAAGCTTCGATCCTCATGGTCTGCTCAAACACGCCCAGGAGACCGCGCTTTTCGATGCCATGTTCCGGTTTCCCCAGCTGCGCGTCTCCGACACAGCCCGCCTGTGCGCAGGACTCCTTGGTTTTCTGAACGTCGATGAGAAGACGCCTGACGGATGGACCCTAAACCAGGCGCTGGAAGTCATCGGCGCGATTTTCAAGTGCTCTGCTGATGTGCGTGGGCCTGCCATCGTAAAGAAAGCGGATATTTGCCGCTCCCTGCCGAACATTCCAAGGACAACCGTCACACATATCATCGACACAGTATTCAGCCATCCGTTTTCGGGTGCCAATCAGCACTTTTCTCGCCCGACAGATGCGCCAACTTCCGCGAACGGCGACCATGGCCTAGATTTCTTCATGAAGCCTTTGCTGCCTTTGCCAGGCGGGCGCTTTGTGATGATTGACCGTTCCGTATGTGCAGCCGCTTTTCCAGAAGCGTTGCTTACCGCCTTTCGAACTCTCGACAAAAAGCTTGATGATAGGGTGGGCTTGCACGCGGAGCGATTTCTGGAGGGCGAGTTCGCCAGCCACGGCGTTCCGGTCCAATGTGGTGATTATGACGTCGAGCAGGCGCACGGTGAATGCGATATCGTGATCGAAACCGCCGAAAAGGTGGTGTTCGTCGAGCTCAAAAAGAAAGCCCTCACGAGGAAGGCAAAGGCAGGCGATGACGCATTCCTGCTTCTCGATCTCGCAGGCAGTTTGCTCGCAGCCCAGGCTCAGGCCGGCTGGCATGAGGTGCGATTACGGAAAAACGGAAGCCTTGCCCTCGACCATGATGGACAGATTTACAATCTCTCACTCAACGGCCGCGACATTGAAAGAGTGGCTGTTGCGCTTCTTGATTACGGGAGCTTCCAGGACAGGAATTTTCTCAAACATATGCTGGAATCTACCCTGTCAGCTGCTTTCACATCTACAGATACCGAATTGTCAAAACGGTTCGCAGCCATCAACCAGTCCCTGCAGGATATCCGCCAACAGCTTGCTGAGCTGCATCCAGGTATAGCCGAGATTCCCCAACCATTCTTCCATTGCTGGTTTTTGAGCGTACCGCAGATTCTTGTACTTCTGGACGATGTGACAGATCCGCAGAGCTTCTGGCAAGAGCTCAAGCGAACCCGTCATGTCGTGACCGGAACTTCAGACTTCTACTATGAATACTCACAAATGAAACAGTGGGGAGCTTGAGTTTTCTTGGCTGAAAGCGCTTAAAGAGCCTATATTATATTCAGGAACGAATAATGACAGCAGACCACTATCTCTGGAATATATTGCAAAGGGAACAGGTCGATAATGGCCTCTATTCTCCAGTGCGAAATTGCCAGCAAACAATGTTGCCTTTGCTTCAGCAATGGGGTGGCGGGTTTTTGGTGGACGTGATGGCAAGCGGATCTTTTGCAAAGGGCACTGCGAATAAAAGCGGTACCGATATAGATTTGTTCGTATCCCTTTCGGAGACCACACCCGAAACGCTAAAAGACATCTATACCAAGCTTGCGAGGCGAATGGAGGAGCTTGGCTTCAAGCCACGCCTTCAAAATGTATCAATCGGTATCAAGGTTGGCTCTTTTGACGTCGATCTCGTCCCTGCGAAACGGCAGAATGCTTTCAGCCTCGACCACAGCCTGTACCGGCGGCGCGCGGACACATGGACAAAGACCAATATCGCAGCACACATTGCTCTTGTCTCGGCTTCAGGTTGTACAAATGAAATCAGGATAATAAAGCTTTGGCGCGACCAACGCGGCTTGGATTTTCCCTCGTTTTATCTTGAGCTGACCGTTATCGAGGCTCTGCGGGGAAGAAGCGGGCCAAGTCTCTCCGCCAACGTCTGGACCGTGCTTCAATATCTTCGCGACCGCTTCGCAAGCGCTCGCTTTGTGGATCCGTCAAATACAAACAATATCCTGTCCGATGAACTATCCGACACGGCCCAGCGCAATATTGCCACTGCGGCCGGAACATCTCTCGGCGCAAAAACCTGGGGGGAAATCGTCAGATGACCAAGGGGTGGTCCCTTCCGGTTCTGCTCAGTGGGCTGCATGACACAATCCAGCAGCAGCTGGCGCAAGCGCGAGAATCATTCGCACACCCTGGAACGAAGGGCGATGCGAGCGAAGCCGTTTGGCTTGAAATGCTGCAAACCTACCTGCCCGAGCGCTATCGGGCCGACAAGGCGCATGTTGTCGACAGTGAGGGGAATTTCAGCGAACAAATGGATGTGGTCGTCTACGATCGACAGTATTCCCCCTTTATTTTCAAATTTAGGGATCAGCTCATCATCCCCGCCGAAAGCGTCTACGCGGTGTTCGAGGCAAAGCAGACAATCAACGCAGGACTGGTCGAATATACACACGGCAAGATTGCGAGCGCGAGAAAACTGAAGCGGACAAGTTTGCCTATACCCCACGCCGGCGGTGTCTATGATCCAAAACCGCCCGCGCACATCATCGGTGGACTTCTCACGCTGGAGAGTGACTGGAAACCCGCTTTCGGTGAACCAATCAAGACTGCTTTGAAGAAGGCAAACCCTTTAGAGCAATTGGATATGGGTTGTGTTGCCGCCCATGGTCACTACACGTTCAATGGAACGCAATACGACTTTACGAGTGGAGGAAAGCCTGCGACAGCCTTCTTGCTTGAGCTTATTGCTCGGCTTCAGGCAACAGCAACTGTGCCGATGATTGATATTCGTGCCTATGCACGCTGGCTTCTCTAACTCCGACAACACGGCAAATCACTATCCAATGTTGATATTTGGTGCGTGTAATGAAAACGACCGTTTTCCTTACACGGTGTCAGACCCGCTGTTTGACCACCGTTCAAGCTACCTCTTGTGTAAGGAAAATATGTAAGGAAATCTATTGACCGGAAAACGGTCCTGATTCACTATCCTTACATGCTTATCGGATACGCTCGCGTTTCAACCGCCGACCAGAACCTCGACCTGCAGAGGGATGCGCTATTGCGCGCCGGCTGCGAGAAGATCTTCGAGGAGAAGAAGTCAGGCAAGACAGGCAGCAAGCGTCCGGAACTGGACGCCGCCCTCGCCTATCTCCGGCCGGAGGACGTGCTGGTCGTGTGGAAGCTGGACCGGCTCGGCCGGTCTCTCGTTGAAATGATGCGGACCATCGACAAGTTGCGCGGCGACGGGATCAAGTTCAAGAGCCTGACCGAGGATCTCGACAGCGAAAGCGCCCAAGGGCGCTTTTTTCTGCAAATCCACGGGGCCATGGCCGAATACTTCCTCGATCTCAACCGCGAGCGGACCATGGAGGGACTGAAGGCGGCCTTGGCCCGTGGGCGCAAAGGTGGCCGGCCGCAGAAGCTGTCGGAATCTGATCTGACGGCGGCATCAGCCATGCTCGCGGCCGGCAATATCTCGGTGGCCGAGATCGCCAGGCGCATGGGGGTCAGCCGTTATACGTTTTACCAGTATTTCCCGCAGGCACGGGCCAAGGCTCAGCAGGTACGCAACTGAGCGGCATGCAATTCAATATCTTGACCCGACTTCGTCAGCGGTCTCTTCCGAAGTGAAAATATCGTCAGAATTAACCAAGATCTGAACGTCAGGAGATTGTTCGACCGGCGATGAAGATCCGCGCCCCGCCATTTTTCGCTTCCAAATCTGCTTGTTTTCGCGGGAGCAGATTGCATCCACGAATGCATCGGTGTTGTTTCGGGCAAAATCCCTGACAGCTATGCGCGCCCGTTCAAGGTAACGCGGTTGTTTTGTAAGCTCGTCTACGGTTGTGTGGACCCCGTCACCCTCTTTCTTGTCCCAGAAGCCAAGCTGGCTGGCAGCCTTTCTCAAATGCTGTTCGCTCCATGGAACTCCCCTCCACAGGGCACTTTCGACGTCCGCTTTCAATGCCCGTGCCGCCGGTCGCGGCAGCATCGGCTTTCTGGGGTCCTTGTCCGAGAACGTGGTAAGGTCGATCCTGCCTTTGATCTCGTATGCAGGCGCACCATGGTCTTCGACAAGACGTGCGCGATCGATGACGTTAAGATGGCGGGCAGCATCGTCTGGAAGATAGAGCGTGACGTTATCGCCTGGACTGGTGAAGTTTGAAAAGTCTGCGACTGACACCCGATCGAAGCCGATGGCCCGAGCCCTGTCAAAAATGCTCAGGACGGCCTGCTGGACGGCTTGATCGCGTCGTTCCATCATCATTCGAAACTCGTCACTCGACGCGCACTCCGATTTACCGGCGCGGCGATTGTAAATCACCCCTGGTTGGAGGACAGTTTTATTCTTCTTTCCTGAGGTCTGACACTCTCGCACCGCGATCACTGGCGGTTTTGTCATCGCGGCGACACGGACGGACACCAGGTCGGTCCCATACAACGTGTGTTCTTCGATAATCACGTCAGGAACCGGAGACAAATACTTCCGGATGAAGTCATCGAAAATGGCTTCATCCGGAAAACGTCCAGGGTCCACACCCACTACGTGCCTTGGGGAATCGGAGATCCCGAAAACGATGCGCCCTCCTCCGTTATTGGCAAAAGCTGCAATCGTCTTGAGGCAGCTTCTCAGTGTATTTTCCTCGCAATCCTGCTTGAACTCCAAATCGCGACGCTCACGCGAGTTGACTTTCAGGGATCCGTCCGGCCGGATATCCAGACCAATTATCTCTTCAATGCTTTCTGCCGCCATGACAACTGATTAGCACGTCTGCAACTCCCTCGCGAGCAAATGATGAGCAACGTTGCGGCCGTGAAGCGGAACGCCCCTCGCGGGGCCAGTCGGTCCCGTCTCCCCTGCGGGCGCTATGCTGAGACTCCTGCGGCTGGCCTTCCTCCGGTCGGGACGTGTCGAGAATGCCCGACATCCCGCCTGCGGCGGCGCGATGCTGATGTCTCCGATACTCTTCATTTCCCGCCCTGAATCCGCCGGCGCCTGATTCAGGAGACGGTAAACGGTTTGCCGTTTACCGTAAAATGTTCCCCACTACACCACACAGGCGGGGCATGTAGTCCGCGGGCTGTCGTAATATGCTCCGGCATCGAAAGGGCACCACACCCGAGCCGGATGTGAATGTCCAGCGATCCAGTCCGGCGGGACGTCACGTTGCAGGCTGAATCCGAAGTTCAGCTTTTGTGGCGCCTTCGGCGGGGAGGTCTTGTACCGCGCCCACTCGTGAAGGAGCGTTTGGGCAAGTTCATAGACCGTCCCCGCGTGAATCTCGGCTATGGGTATATCGATGGTGAGGAGCGTGGGGGCGCCCCAGCTTCTCAGTGCGGCGTGCGCTTCAAACCCGAAAATACATTGCATCCACTCGCTGCCATAAAGCAGGTAGTGACCGGAACCGCGGATGAGCGACCGCTCGTCGAGCGCGAAGAAGACCCGTCCGGCATCCCGTTCACGGGCATCGAAGGTGTCCAGTCTGAGGTCGATGGTCTTCCGGTATCTTTCGAGCCCGTCGATGGCCTCGACCATCCGGCGCAGCTGGCATTCAAGCTGTGCCGGATCGTTGCGCAGGAGCCCGTCACGGTGGTAACCGGAGGCATCATCCGTCCGGCAGCCGTGGAACGCCCGCAGCCGACTCCTCGTCAGATCCCGAGCCAGGTCTTCGCAGACGTTCTCATGATCAGTTGTCAGCACGGTCTCCGCCACACGCAGCCATTCGGAGTCGTCGATCGCCAGATCCGGCCTCGGCAGCCTGCGGAGCGAGCGGATTCCGCTCGCGTTCAAATACGGGCGCAGCCAGCGCGAAAGAGGGTTGACCCACGTCTCCGGCCGGGTCCACGCGATGGTCGTCTTCTGCCAAATCTTGCTCATAAACCGGTTTCCGTGCGGTCAGTCCCGAAAGGCCAGTATTTTGCGTTGTCGAGAGTTGGCGTCACGACCTCAATTCCACTCGCGGCAAGGAGCTTCGCAACACGCTCGGCCTCACTGCAAAAGGAAGCACCATGCCCGCCAGGAGTCGGGGCGTTCCTTTGGTGCAGCGCTTGATGGATCATCTCGTGGATGACAAGGCGATAGACGATCTCCAGCTTCCCGATTTCTTTGGGGTCTTTGGCCTTGACGGCGGCGATATCGGGCCGGAACCGCTCATCGATCGCTATTGCATTCGGCTTGGGAAGATAAACGCCATGGGCACCGATGCCGTTCTCGCCGCCTGTTTCCTGCCATGAAATGTCGGCTGGTGGCGTCAGCTCGCCCGCAAAACAGGCAGCGTTTATATCGTCCCACATTGATCGCAAAATGTCTGGCATCTTTAAAATCCGCACTCTGCAAAAGCCATTATGTCCGATCCCAACGGCTGAAAAGACCTGTGGCGGCCCCTACAGACGGCAAACAAATACGCGGCCGTCAACTACTTTCATGGCCCCCAAGCTACCCGTGGTACAAGTCTCCGGCGGGTTGTTCTGCAGATGCAGGGTGCTGCCAGAGACGGGGCCGGATGCGGCAATGCTGCCGGAAACCTCCAGTGAGGCGGTAGTGGTAAGGCTACCGCCGTTATTCGCCAGAAGGGTTGTCGTTCCGGAGGTGATGCGGTCTCCGCTTGCACTGCCGGTGATGGCCACGCCGTTGACCGTGAGGGCCGTGGCGCTGATGTTGGTGGCGGTGAGGCGCTGGCTCGCGTTGGTCCATGTGAGGCCCGCGTTGCCATCGAAGCTGCCGGAGGTGTTGTACTGGATATAGCTGGTGGAGCCTGCCGCACTGGTGCTGCCGCCGGAGAGCGGGTTGTTCCAGCCGTTGGAGGTGCCGTTGAACTGGCAATAGGTGACGGCGACGTTTTTGGGGCGGGTCTCATTTGATATTCGCGGCGTTCCATTTGTGCCGTCAGTGATGAAATCAAGCGTTTGAAGGTTAGCTGGTAATGCCACATTATTGTCCGAAAAGCTGCTCGTTGCATTCTGTTCCTGAACCCTAATATTCGAACCGCCAGTGACGTAATTAACGCCAATATGTTGTCTGTGACCTTGGAAAGCGTCAGCCTGCGTCGCCCCCGGACTGCGCGTTCCATCAGGGTCATTGCCGGCGCCATTATCAATCCCCCGCAGAAAGCGGCCGCGGGCGGGGGTGTATTCGCTCCAGCCGGTGGGGCAGGTGGTGCTGGCAAAGGCGGAGATGGTGCCGGCGGGGATACCGACGCCCATGGGCTGCCAGCCGGAGCCGGTGCAGAGTTCCAGCGCGGTGGTGGGGCTGTTGTAGCGCAGGGTTCCCGCGTGGCTGTTATCGCAGGTGATGAGGGTGGTTTGGCTGATAATCTGCACCATGGTGCTGCTGATGCTGGTGGCGGAGACCTGCGTGGCGGTCAGCTGCGGCAGGTAGCTGGCGGTGCCGCCGAGGTAGCCCCACGTGGTGCCACCGGTCGTCAGGCTGACCACGCTGGTGGCGCTGTTGGCGGTGACCGATAGGGTGCCGGAGGTGAGGCGGTCGCCACTGGCACCGGAGCTGTTGACCCAGCTAGTGCCGTTATAGGTGAGGACTTGGCCGGTTGTCAGACCAGCGAGGGCGACATCGGACAGACCGGAGAGGTTGGTCGCGCCGGTGCTAGAGATACCGTTAGCGTTACCGCCGCCAAGTTCTACAACGGTTAGCTTCGATCCATTTGTCGAAATGGAGCTCGAACCGGACATTCCAACAACTCGAAGTTCATAGGTTGTGTTGACACTGGGACGAACAACCGTAAATATCGGTGTATCGCTCGATAGATCAGAAGTCGAGTTTCCCGGTAGTCCGACGCTCGTATTGTTTGTTACATCCCATATGTAAAAGTCGAGCGCATAAGTTGAACTTCCATAAGCTCTGAGAGCTGCTTGCAACAGATAAGCGCTTCCAGCGGCAACTGTAACTTGGTTTCCATTACTGGAGATCCGACTACCGAATGACGTGGTGACCGTATTTAGAGGAACGGTTCCGACTGCAGTCGCCCAATCCGTGCTCATAGCTTTTTGCATATAGCTTGCGGCTCCGCCAAATGTACTGATACCAAGGCCATTGATGGTGCTGACGGAGATGTTGGTTGTGGATATTGCGCCGGTAGTCAGATTGGGCAGGTAGCTAGCCGCACTGGTGAGATACCCCCAATTGGTGCCGGCGGTGGTGAGGCTGACGGCGTTGGTGACGAGGCCGCCGGTGAGGTTGAGGGTGCCAGTGGGGCTGACGGTGGGGCTGTAGGACGGGCAGCCGATTTCGCCACGGGACGCCTCGCCGATGCAGATGCGGCTGTCGGAGACCCCCATGGTGGCGGAGACATAGGCGAACGGTGCCCATTCGGCTCGCGCAGCGGGGGCCGCGAATATGGTCGCCACGGCCAAGCCCACCCATACGAGCGAACGCCAAGCGGGCAGACAGAGCCTTATCATGCAGTCACTTTACAGGCGGTCAGCGTGTGTTGCACGCGTATTGCATGCTGTTTCAGCAGGGTATGGAGTTTTCGGGGTGAGCCCTGTGGCTTTCGGGTTGGCGCGCTGTGACGTTTGCGGCACACCTAAGCGGGAGAGGTGTCGGCATCCATGACCGCTGCCCGCACACCCGAGTTGGGTCAGGACCCCGCCCCCTCCCCCGCTTTTGGCCGTTGCTGCGCAACAGCGCGACAACCAACGAAAGCGAAAACCATGACCCACGACTCCAGAACCCTCCGCATCCGCAAGCTGAATGACGCGTTCCGCACCGCATGGCTGACCGGCAGGGTGCTGATGACCGAAGGCATCCGCGACCTGCCCGAGGAGGTGCAATCCCGCATTGCCGAGCAGGTGCAGACTTTCAATGCCTTCACGGAAGGCAACGACCCGCACGGCGAGCACGACTTCGGCGCCCTGACCGTGGACGGCCACAAGGTCTTCTGGAAGATCGACTACTTCGCGCCGGACATGATGCACGGCTCGGAAGATCCGGCCGATCCGGCGGTCACCAAACGGATCTTGACCATCATGCTCGCAGAGGAATACTAGCCGCGTGCGGTATACGGCAAACCTTTTGCCGTATACCGTGCTGCTCTAACGACACAGGGCCTGCCGTGAATGTGTACCGGATCAACGGGATGTCAGACAGATCTCGCGCCCTGCCCTATAATGGGCCATGAACACGAAACTTGCTTTGGCCACCGCAACGCTGGCTCTGATGGCGGCAGGCCCAGCCTCCGCGCTTGAAGTAACCGCCGGCGGCAGTCTGGATGTACAGACGAACTGGGCAGCCCTGAAAAACCTAGTGGATGCTGCAAATACGCGGATTTCGACTGTACAGACCGACCTTGATAAGGTCAGCAGCACGGTGGACGATTTAAAAGGTAACGTCTCCAGCTTGCAAGGCCGCATGACCAACGCCGAAGGCAGCATCGACGGCCTCAACTCGAACATGAGTTCCGTCAAGTACTGCGGGTCTTATGGCTATGTGTTTAACGGGAGCGGATGCCGGACCGCCGCAGCCCCCGCACCATCGTGTCACCTCAACATCGCAGGCGTGAACGGTCCGTGTGGTGGCGGCATGCCTGGCTGTACCGGGGGAATGTCGCGCCTAAGCGTCCAATGGGTAGCATGCTATTCGAATATGATGCAGTACAACATCACCTGCGGCTCAGTCTCCTGCAATTAGCTCCACGGCAAACCGCAAGCCGTTTGCGGTAACTCTTTCCGGAATGGCTTGAATTTCCCGAAATAGGAATATATTGCTCTAAGATAGGTCCATGGCCCTATCATGAACACAATCGCCGACATCCGCAAAAACGAACTCTGGCTTGGCGTGCGCTGCACGGTCTGCGGACGGTCGGTGCGGATTCCCCACAAGATCCTCCCGGTGCGGCTCGCCGCTGATCTGCCGGTCCGGTTGGCGGCGGCATTCTTTCGGTGCCAAGGCTGCGGCAGCAAGGAGCTGGAGAGCTTCGCCGAGGGCCTGACCGCGAACGTACCATTTTCCGACGGGTGGAAGCGGCAGGCATAACCGTATGCGGTATGCCGCAAACCGTTTACCGTCGCCTTAAGATTCCGGAATTATCGGTCTCTCGGTGCTATCTCCAACAAAGCAGCTGCCTTTCTTTCCCCTCGCGAGGTGGCTTCATCTTGCCTTTTACCGTAAACGGTTTACCGTAAGCAGTGTGCCGCTTGCATCACACCGCTTGCCGCAAAAGGTTTGAGGTAAACTGTTAACCTCTTGCGGTGTACGGTAAACCGCAGGAGATTGAGCCCATGAAAACCATCGCACTCGTCACGCAGAAAGGCGGCACCGGCAAAAGCAGCCTTGCCGTCTCGCTCGCCGTCGCCGCGCAGGAAGCCGGCCAGAACACCTACATCATCGACCTCGACCCGCAGGCCACGACCAAGAACTGGTACGAGCGGCGCGAGGCGGAATGGCCGCCAGTGGCCGCCATTGAGGCCTCCAAGGTGCCGGTAGCGCTCCAGACCCTCGCGGGGCAGGGCCACGACCTGGTCATCATCGACACCGCCGGCGTGGACACGCCCGCGGCGATCTCCGCCATGCAGGCGGCCGACCTGTGCCTGATACCCGCGCGGCCGAGCATCGCCGACATCGAGGCAACCCGCGCCACCGTGGCAAGCCTGACCAAGCTCGGCAAAAAGTTCGCGTTCGTCCTCAACCAGTGCCCCGCCGGCCGCTCGATGCGGACGTCGGACGCGTACCGCGTGCTGAACCTCGGCGGCGTGGTCGCGTCGGCGACTATCGCCACGCGCACCGACCACATCGACGCGATGGCGATGGGGCAGGGGGTGACCGAACGCGATCCCACCGGCAAGGCCGCGGCTGAAGTCCGCGAGCTGCTGGAGTGGGTCATGAACAAGATGGAAGGAAAGCTCGATGAGCAAAAAGCCCGTGTCGCTTGAAGCCCAGTTGGCGGGCCAGATGGCCCCGCCGCCGGCGACAGAAACCCGCACCGAGAACGTCGTGGCGTTCCAGTCCGCGCCGGCGAAGCCGGCTCTGGAAAAGGCGACCGTCTACCTGCCGAAGGCCGCGATGAAGCGCATCAAGCAGATGGCGCTGGACCACGACAAGCGTATCAACGACCTCTTGCAGGAGGGCGTCGAGCTGATGCTGGCCCGCTACGGCCAGCCAACGCTCAAGGAGTTCGATGGAAAATGACTGTTTGCGGTAAACTTTTTACCGTAAACGGCAAACCTTATGCCGCATATTGCAGCGCGGCGGTTGGCAAGACTCAGCCGGCGCGCTAGGGTGGCTTATGGCCACGAAAAAGCTTTCACTCAAAACGCGCGAGGAGTTCGCGGAGCTGTCGCTCCACGAAAAGAACGCTTACATCCAGAACGTCGCCGACCAGATCGCCGACGCCCGCGGTGACGCGCGGATAGCGCTCGACAAGGACGCGTTGGCGCGGCTGCGCCGCTACTACGCCCGCCGCAGCATGGCCGACCTCAAGGCCGAGGAGGCCGGCGGTCCGCTGGGCAAGAGCCTGCGCCAATTTGCCGAGTGCATCCGTGCCGAAGAGGTGCAAACGCTGGTAGGCCACGAGGTGCCCACCAAAAGGGCCACCCGCCGCAATCTGCGGCCCGCGCCGCTGGATGACGCCCAGCTGATGTTCTTCGTGCCGTCCGTGCATGACGCGCCGCTGAAGGACGACTTCAACCTGATGGACATCGCGCCGTTCGCGCTGTCGAAGTCCGGCGGGGCAGGGGTCATCCGCTACGAGCTGAAAGACTCGATCATCACCATCGAGGGGGGCGCCGAGGTGGGCATTGCGACCGCCTACGACTACGACATCGTCATCAACATGATTTCGCACCTGGCCGAGGCCACGCGCCGCTACCGCATCGAGGAGGGCAAGGGCCTGAAACCCTCGCTTCCGCCGCAGGTCTACCGGCCGGCCGCCGCCGAGATCCTCAAGTTCTGCCGGCGCGAGCTGGGCGGCAAGCAATACGAGGATCTGGAGCGGGCGCTGGCCCGCCTGCAGGCGACCAACATCCGCATCACCAACCTCAAGGCCGGCCGCGACCGCCGCGCGACCGAGGCGTTCCCGCTGATTGGCCGCTACAAGGTGGTGAGCCGCACCAGCCAGGACCGCATCGACCTGGTCGAGATTGAAATCCCGGGCTGGGTCTATGACGGGGTGGTGCAGCCGGACGGCAAGCCGACCATCCTGACCCTCAATCCCGATTACTTTCTGCTGTCGCGGCCGATCGCGCGGTTCATCTACCGGCTGGCCCGCAAGGCCGCCGGCGAGACCCATGCGTTCTACTCGCTGAAGGAGCTGCACAAGCGCAGCGGCTCCAAACTGCCCCTGCGCAAGTTCCGCCAAGCTGTCGAGGAAATCGTGGCGGAGACGAAGAACATTCCGCTGCCCGATTATGATCTGGAGCTGGAGGATCGAGGCCACGACCTGGTGCTGCTGATGCGCAACCGGGCACGCAGCCTGCCCGCTCCGGAAGAGCCAGTTGCGGCCTCTGCCTGAAATTTGTCAGACCGCCGTACTTCGGTCCGCCCCTCTTTGACAAAAATCCCACACACCATGCGGCAAGCCATTTTTGTCAGACTCACCGTACTTCATTCCGCCTGTTTTTGACAAAAATGGCTGTGGCAACAGGATTCAGGGAGGGGCAGGCGAGCTGTGGATGAATTGTGGATATGTCAGGGTCCACCGTACTTCGGTCCGCGAAAACCGTACTTCGTTCTGTCAACGCCGTACATCACTCCGTTTTGACCGTACATCATTCCGTCAAAACCGTACTTCGGTCCAGAAATCACCTCCAAGTGACTGGATTCACGGAGGAATTCCGACGTAAAACTATATATAAAACTATATAAAACCGTCAAAACTAAAATAAAACGCTGGCGCTGACATTTTTTGAATTTTGATTTTTTAGAAGAATTAGAATCCAACGCCTTCGGCTGGATTGAAACATCCGCACATATCGCAGAAAAGGCCCCATGTGGACGGCAGAAGCGTTAGTGACCACTTCATGAGATTCGGGAACGCTGCGATAAAGAAAACCTCTTAAAACCGTTCCTATTGCTTCTGGCACATATCCCCGGAGGCGGAGGGGTACGCAGCCCCTCCAGTTTTTCGTTATTCAGCTTTAGCCATGCCTGTTTCATTGGAAACAGGTACCAGCTTTTGCGGGCTCAACATCGGCGTAATGGCCCCGCGCAGCGCCCCAAGTCTCCGGATGTAGGTTTCATTTTGCAATGCCTGCCGACGTTGGGCAAGCGTCGGATGCGTCGAGAACATCGAGCCCGAGGCAATGCCACGAAACATGAGCCGCGCGTTCTGACGCTCAAAACTGCTCATCGGCGGCTCGTTATGCAGCTTCTCCAGCGCAGAAATCATGGCTTCCTTGCTGGTCAGGATGGCCCCGATGGCATCAGCCCAATATTCGCGGTTGCGGGACAGGCCCAGCACGAACAGCTCGGAGAGCCAGGACAGGAACCAGCGGCCCCAACCCTGTAGGGTACGGGAGAAGCCGAGATACCAGACGAGGGAGTTTTGGAACGACCGTGCGAACCCCATGCGGCGCATGTCGTTGTTGACGACATGGCCCAGCTCGTGGCCGATGATGGCGTTTACCTCGTCTTCCGTGAGGCCCTCAAGGAGGGGCTGGCCCACAACAACAAGCGCATCGCGTGGGCTGGAGCCAATCGCGTAGGCATTGTTGTGCGGCATGATGCCGACCCATGGCTTAACCGGCAGGCCGAGGTTCCAGGCGAGGGCGTGGACGCGCTGAGCGAGGGGGTCGGTTTCCTGTACCAGCGTGATACCGTGGTTGCGCACCGCGCTTCCCCGTTGCGCACCTAGGCCTATGAAGCCCCACAATGTTCCCCATATGGGCACGGCGAAGAATCCTACGAAGAGGGTTGAGAGGTAGATGAGGCCGCCAAACAGCCCTCCCGTCGCTACAATGAAGCTCCCGCCGACCGGAGAGGAAACGATGCAGCCCCAGAGTAGGGCCACCCATGAGCCGAAAACCAAACTGAACCACGTAGGCACGGTGCTGTGCCGCAGGCCTGCGGCAATAGAGGGGTTTGCTGCCATATTATCGCTCCTTTGAAATCTGCTCTGGTGCTTTGAAGTTGACGCGCGACTTGCAAATGGGGCCGTTGAACCACGGCTCCAGCTTGGCTTGTATGGGGTAGGGTGCCCCGCCAATCTTCAGGATGGCGTTGCGGGAATGGTCGGGGAAATCCTCGTTCAGGAGGGCTTCCACCTCCGTAGGCGTCAGGAGCGGCCGCTGGCTGTAGGCCAAGTTGGTGTTGAGGGATTGGCCGGTGTTCCCGCCTTGCTCGGTCATGCCTCCCGAGGGTGTGGAGGTGTTCTGCGAATAGCTCGCCTGCAGGTGCGCCACGGTCGTGTTGCCGAGCAAGTCCGACACGAGGCGGCCGGTGTGGGTGTCTTCCGTCCCGAAAAACACCTTCACCGTGGCGTCAAAAAACGCCTTCCATGAGTTCGGGTAGTATTCCTCCAGCGTGGCCTGATTCTGGAGGAAGAACCACAGCCGGACGCCGGCGCTGGTATGCGTCCGGATGGCGTCCCGAAACTCCGGAAAGTGTTTCAGGGACAAGAACTCGTCGAGGAGGAAAAGCACCGGAATGTCCGGCTTTTTCTCATTCAACAGCATGGCGTCGAGGGCGGTGGACAAGACTAGCCGCAGATAGGGGCTGTACGTGCTCATTTTGCCGAACGGCACGTTGATGTAGACGGTGGTGGTCTGGTCTTTCAGCGTCCGGAAATCGACGGTGTTGCCGGTGTTGGCGCTCAAGCTCGCTTCATCGAAAATCGACAGGTGCGTGTTGAGCGTTTGCATGAGTGTGCTTAGGCTTTCGGGCCGTTTGCCAAGTACTATTTTGGCCGGATTGGCCAGCTCCGGGCGTCCGGTTGCCACCAATTCAAGGGCGTATTTCAGCATTCCGTCGCCTGCGGTGATGCTGCGGATTTCCTGCATGGTGCGGTGGTTTTTCGGTGCGCTTTCCGCAACTGACAGGATGACGGCGGCCAAGAAGGCTATGGCGTCGTCTCGAAAGAACGACTGTGCCTTGGGGTCTTCCGGTATCAGGACGCCGGCCATGGCGCGCGCGTCGGAAATGGTTTTGATGGGGGCCAGGGGGTCGAAACTGTCGGTGCCTTCCCTGAACGGCGCGATGTTGTAGACAGGCCCCAACGTTCTGCGCCATGCGGCAGTATCGCGGTAAAGCTCGCCCTTGGGGTCGAGTACCACGCAGGAGCCGCGATAGCGCAGCAGGTTGGGAACCACCAACGTTGACGACTTGCCCTTTTGGGTCGCCGCCACCGTTATCAGGTGGCCCACCTTATCCCAATGAAGCTGCCCGAGCACCTGTTGGGTTTGGGGGTGACGCAGCAGGCCGAGGAAGATGGAGGAGGGGGTATCGAAGGCCGTGACTGGCTTCAGGTAGCCGGCCTTGCGCAAATCGTCTTCCGTTGCCCAGCGGGCCGAGCCGTGGATGGGCGGCGGATTCCGCACGGCTTCCTCCACCTCCTTCTCATATTGCTCGCGCTGTTCCTCCATCCGCTTTTGCATCTTCCGGTTTTGGCCGGCACGGATGATTTGCTTGGCAAGCTGCACGGCAAAACCGGTTGCGTTGAAGCCGCCACCCGATTTTGGAGCTCCGAGATTCTTCAGCGGGTCGAAATTATCGAACTTGATGATGCTCACCGGCAAGCCCCCTTTACCGTTGGTGTGATGACCTACGTTGTACATCCATCCGTTGAAAATCAAGGGAAAACCTGCGGTGTCCTAACAGCGCACTTACGCATCGCCCAATGTGTACGCATTGGGCAAAAGACGCGATGCGCTGCACGGTTTTCTGACCAGCGCGACACGCGACTGGAGAAAACCGGCAGGTGCGTCAGGGGCAAGCCCCTTGAAACCCCTCCGTGCCGTTGGGATGGCTGCGGTCATTCCCGCCGGTTGCGTTGGCCGCAATCGGCGATAAAGTGGGTCAGGGTGTGCGACAGTCGGGGCGAAGGTGGCGATATTCCACTTACACGTGAAGAACATCAGCCGTGGTTCCGGCCGTTCGGTCGTTGCGGCCGCCGCTTATCGTGCCGGCGAAACCCTCCCCAACGAGGCCGAGGAACGGTTGAGTGCCTTCGGCGGCCGGCGCGACGTGCTTCACAACGAAATCGCCCTGCCAACCGATGCGCCGGACTGGATGACTGACCGCGCCAAGCTCTGGAACGCGGTGGAGGCGACCGAGATACGCAAGGACGCGCGGCTCGCCAAGGAAATTGAAGTGGCGTTGCCACGGGAGCTGTCCGCGCCGGTCTGGCTGGAACTGGCCCGCCAGTTGGCGGCCGTCTACGCGGCCAAGGGGTTCGTGGCCGACTTTGCCATTCACGATGACGGCACCGCCCATAACCCGCATGTCCACATGCTCCTGACCACCCGCCTCGTCACCGCCGAGGGTTTCGGCGGAAAAATCCGCTCCGCAGACGGGCGTCAGTTTGTTGAGGAGGCAAGGGCCTTGTGGGGCAGGCTTGCCAACGAGGCGCTTGCAAAAGCGGGACTGGACACGTCGATTGACCCGCGCAGCCATGCGCGGGCAGGGGTGGAGCTGACTCCGACCGTTCACCGTGGCCCCGATGCGCAGGAGCGCCGGTTGAGGAGAGAGAACATGGCACTATCGCGTAAACTGCCCCGGAGCACGGCTCCCACCGACCAAGCGCAGCTTGACCGGCTGATGGAGGGGTGGCCGGCAAGTCAGATGGAGCGTCGGGTCGAGCTGGAGCGGGACTTGCCCGTGCCCGACCCTGCCGGCAACCCCATCAGCCCGCGCCAGCTCGAAACGGCCCAAGAGCGTATGGTTGAAGATATGGAACGCCAGCCGTTCGACATGACGCAATCGCGACGGTGGGCGTCACCAGAGGCCGGCTCGTCGCAGCCCGAGCCTGACCGCGAAAAGCCGTTCGTGTCGAAACGCTGGGCCAGAGAGGCCCCCGAGCGTGAAGTGGAGGAGGTGAAGGCGGGCGCAATGCGGTCACGGCGCTGGCAGGAGGCGGACAGGGAGCCGGACGACGACCGCGACGCCGCGCGGCTGGAGCCGAGGCGAGAGCCTTTCCGCGATTAGGTTTATTGGGAGATAAACTTGCGCGGTAGCTTGCGGCTCAAACCGCGCTTTTCGCCAGCGGCGAGCGGTTTCGGCTTCAATTTGAGGATGCCGAGCTGATAGCCCAGATACCGCAGGTGCCTGCGGATGTACGAGTTGCGATGAAAGAACGACAGCATAAATTAGAATATTCTAATTTTTATCTTGAGGTCAAGAAATGTCTACACATTCTCTGGATGAAGACGAAGAACGCCGGCTGGCACGCAAGCTCCAGAAACTGGAACGCGAAATGAGCGAGTTGGACAGCCGCGACAGCGCGCTCATGGAGCAGGCCTACGACAATCCGCAGGAGGCCGAGGACAGGATGGTGGCGTTTCGGGAGCAGAACGGCGAAAATGGCCTGTTTGTGGCCTTGCGTGAGCGGCCGGAACTGTTCGGCGATTATCCCCACGACAAGGCTCGGTTTGATGATGCCTACAATGCCCGTAAGGCTTTGCCGTCAAGCTTTGATGAATACCGCAAGCGCCGCGACGAGTCGGATGAAATCCAGCGCACCTTGCAGACCATCAGGCGGGAGCGTGGCGAGCCGAGTCCGGACGATGATTTTCCTAACCTCTAGGCTTTGGGTGACGGTTTCGCATCGACGCCCCAGCTCACGCGGAGGTATTTTTCCTGCTCGCCGTCTGGCTTCTGGCGTGTCTTCCATTCTGCGAAAAATCCCGTCTCCTGAAACTGTTTCACAGCCGCCGCGGCGACTGTGGTGTCCGAAAGGTCCATCGGTTCGGACGGTTCGAAAAAGGCGACCGAACGGCCCTTGGATGCGGCGTCAGAAAACACGGTCGAGACATTCTCATGCCCGAAAACCTCGCTGGCGACCGCCTCGCGGATGACCCGTGTGCGCTCCCGCTGGCGGTTCAGGGCTTCCTTGTCGAGGTTGAGGGGTCTGGTATCGGCGGCCATCAGTGTGCTTTCTCTTGTTTGGATTTTGGTGCGAAGCGGCGGCCGAGATAGGTGTCGGTGACATCGAGGCGGCCGTGACCCAGCTCGTGGGATATTTCGAGGCGGGCGTCGCGATCGCGTGCGGCCTCTGCTGGTGTCATCCGGTCCACCGTCGGTCCGCCGGCCGCCGGCGCCGCCCATCCGGTCAGGGTCTTGTAGCGCCATTGTGCATAGGCATGCCGGTAGCCGTGGGCGTTGCTGATGCCGGCGGCGAGCAGCTGGTTCTCGTAGGCCTTCAGCGCCTGATAATAGTTGCGGCCCTGACCAATCAGGGAGCCGTCGCCGGTGACCGCCCGCACCTCGTCGAGGAGCGCGCGTTGTTTGGGGTGAGTTATCGGGATTTCCCGATATCGCCCGCCCTTGCACCAGCTGGACTTGAGAGCGATATGGTCACCCCGGTCGGCGATCGCGGGCCGGAACTTCAGCGCTTCCTCCCGACGCATCCCGAAGGCCGCCTCCAATTTGAGGGCTAGGCGGACGCGAGGGTCCTTGACCCGCGCGAGCGCAGCCGCCTCAAGCCGCTTGGCCTTGTTGCCGGAAAACCGGCCGCGTTCGGCGAGGCCGAACGCTTCGTTGGTTTTGGGCAGCAGGCCGGGCTTGCCGACCTGGTAACCCCACCACCTGACCCAGGTCAGGCGGTTGCGGATGGTCTGGTCGGACAGGCCGGCCGCCTTCCAGTGTCCCGTCAGAGCCTGCACGTGCTTGCCCCTGAGACTGCGGGCATCGGGCAGGCGGTAGCCCAGATGCGCCAAATCCCTAGCCATGGCCAATAAGCCCCGCTGCCGCAGCGCGCGGGTGCCAAAACTCCCCTCGCCCGAGCGGGCGCAGAGATTTTTAAGACTGAAGCTCAAATGATCCATGGTATTTCAGTTGGTTAGTTTTACTGACCTGACCCGGGTGCCGCTTGCGGCATCACGGGCGCTTGCCGAGGCAAGCAAAAGGCCGGATACTCCCTGTTGTTATCTCCGTTTCTACGGTCGGTTAGTCTCCTCGTGGTTACGCCCGATTCCGGGCCGTTGTGTCATGCGGTCGTGCATCGTGCGTTCCTTTCAATGGTTGCCTCCCTGGGCTCCCCCGTGTCGTGCCCGTGGGGCCGTGCATGTGGGCGGGGGTTTGGCTGTGGCGCCGTCCGGCGCGGTTCGGTTGGATGTGTCATTGCAGGTTCTCCTGTTGGTGAAAGTTGGCGGCGCAAGCCGGTGGCTGTGGCAAAGATGTCTCGTCGTCAGTACTGACGAGGCCCGAGTGAACCTCGTCAGTCCCTTATGCCGCCGTCCTTTATCCGTTCCTGACGTGGCGGCCCCCGTGCCCAAAAGGTGCCGGACGCGTTAGCGGCTGGCCCTGTCACTACCTGCGTTGCGGTAGTGACAGGGCTGCCCTCCCCGGACGCCCAGTGTGGCTTTGCAACTGTCGCAAAGCCAATGGGCGGGTTCCCCTCCCAAACCCTCCCTGTGGCCGCTTTGGCAGGGCACCCAGCGGCCAACGGGGACTGACCGCCCCCGCATCCCCCGCCGCGCACGCTTAGGGCCATCGGTCGGTTGCTCCGAGTGTTGGGCGCTCCGCCGCCCTCCCTCAAGCCGCCCAGCGTGCGCAAGAATGGTCGGCAGGATCTGCCGTCATTACCCTGTCCTCCGGTGTCTTTCTGGTCACCGGGGCGGTTTGCCCGCCGCGTTGTCATCCCGTGTGAGGACAGCCGGCAGTGCCTCATGCTGCCAGGCCAAGCCGGTGGATGTCCTTGTCGCCCTCTCCCTCGACCTGAAGACCGCCGGACGGGTTAGGCTTGCTTTGGTTTGGCGGGACTGCCCGTTGGGCTGGTCATCGCCTCGCAACCGGTGACGATCGGGTTTGACCACATGGCCCCGACCCGCAAGGCATCCAACCGTATCCCAGAGGGAGCCCTCGGCCGGACCCTCCATTGCGGGTCGCGTCCCTGCGGTCACTGCGACACCCGACCGGTCGCGAAGGGCGTGACCGGACTAACCAACGGGAGAACCCGCTATGAAAAACCAAAGCAAGCCTAACCGTCCCACCCACAATGTGTTTGTGGTCGAGGGAGAGGGCGACAAGGCCTTCTGGACCAAAATCGGCGTGGCCTGGCAGCATGACGACGGCGAAGGGTTGAACATCACCCTCACCGCCATTCCGCTGAACGGCCGGATTGTGGTCCGCAGCCCGCGCGACCAGAAAGACACCGACGGAAAGGCGGGGCAATGAGCCCCGCCCCCTATCGGGCCCGCGACGGTCACCTCCACTTCGGGGAGGTGACCGCTCCGAGCGGGGTCATCACCGGCGACTGCGTCACCGTTATGGCCGGCATGCCTGCCGCGAGCGTTGACCTTGTGTTGACCGACCCGCCGTATGTCTGCCGCTATCGCGACAGAGCCGGCCGGACGGTCGCCAATGACAACGGCACCGACTGGCTCAAACCTGCCTTCGCCGAAATCGCACGTCTTATGAAGCCGGATACGCTGTGCATCAGCTTTTACGGCTGGACCGCCATGGCGAGCTTCCTGGAGGCGTGGGAGGCCGCCGGTTTGCGGCCGGTCGCCCATCTTGCGTTCTGCAAAGCCCATGCCTCACGCAGCGGCCACTTTCTGTCCAAACACGAAAGTGCCTTCGCTCTTGCCAAGGGTCGTCCGCCCCTGCCGGCCGAGCCCCTCGCCGACGTGGCCGGCTGGGTCTATACCGGCAACCTCCTGCATCCGACCCAAAAGCCGGTACAGGTGCTGGAACCGCTGGTGCGCACCTATTGCCCGGAGGGCGGCCTGGTGCTTGACCCGTTCTGCGGGTCCGGCTCCACGCTCGTGGCCGCCAAGGCGGCCGGCCGGCGTTACTCTGGTATCGAAATCGACCCCACCCATGCCGAAACCGCCCGCAAACGCCTTGAGTGACGCGGGCCGCAAGGCCCGCTCCGTCCGGAGTGCTCGCGCGAACGCGCTCCCACAAAGCGCTGTAGTTAGCGAGGAGGCTCCGGACGGACACTTTCCGCTGCCATCATGGGCCGCGCCGCCGCCATGGCCGTGGTCGGGTTGCCGCGCGTTCCGCGCAGCAGGTGCTGCCGGCTGGCGACGGACTGGAGTCCGCCCGCCTTGTACCGGCAGACCCGACCGCGACGCATGGCGGAGGGCTCCACAACCGACGCGGATGTTCAAACGAAAAACGCGCCGCAACTGCAGCGCGCCCCGGCTTCTACCCGAAGACAGCCTACCACCCCCACCCTGAAGCGGAAAGCACCCTTGACACCGCAATGCGGCCGGTTTGGGCACCGACGTGCGTCAGTAGTTCAATGGCATAACACCCGGCTTCTACCCGGGGGATGCGGGTTCGAAACCCGTCTGGCGCTCCAGGATAGGCCCTCTCCCGTCGCGTCCGCCATTTTAACCGACCGCCTCACGGCGTAAAGGGATGCTTGATTTGGTATTCCCCGCCCGCTGGGTGGTAGGCTGGCCACAGGCCCTCACGGGAAAGTCCTGCCCCCGCTTGCTATGGGGGGGCCACGGGGGCAGGCTTTCCTCATGTTCCGACTGTCAAAGACACTCAAGGCCAAAGGCGAGGCGGCCGAGGCCGCCTTCCGTGATTGGCTCAACCAGTCCGGTGTCGCCTTTCTCTACATTGAACAGTCGCCGCTGAACGTCCCAACCAAACTGCGGGGCCGCCTGAAACGTCCGGATTATCTGGTGGGGATCCCTCACGCCGGCATGATGGCCTTCGATGTGAAGGCGAAAACCGCTTACGACGACCAGCTCATCTTTGAGGTAGGCGAGTTGGAGAAACTGAACCGGTTTGCGGCCTATTTCCACCTGTCGGTCTATTTCGCTTGCCTCGATCTGGACTGTCCCGACCGCTTCTACTGGGTTCCGCTTCAGCACCTGCTCCACCGGCCGGTCGCGCGACGCGCCCGGGCCCGCGTTGTGACAATGCCGCTCACGGAAGCTTTCGAGGTGGCCCTCGAAGACCCTTTCCTCTCCGCGGTCATGCGTCTGGCCCAGAAATCGCTTCTCCCGGAATCTTAGCCCAACACCCTGGCGATAGTGCTGGTACTGACGGCATATTCCCGGGCGAGATCCTGCACGGACTTTCCGTCGCGGTGGGTTCGACGGATTTCGGAGCGTTGCTCGTCGGTCAGCTTGCGCGGCCGGCCGAACTGCACACCCCGTTCGCGGGCAAGAACACGGCCGTGGGCTGTGTTTTCGAGAATCCGGCGGCGTTGCCAGCGAGCCGCCCAACCGACAAGAAACAACACCAGATCGGCCATTTCCGAGGTCGTGTCGATAAACGGCTCGTCGAGCAGGCGTAATCCCGCACCGGCTTTCCGGACGGTCTGCAGGATGTTCAAGAGATCGACCGGGTCGCGCGCCACCCTGTCCGTCGCCGTAGCAAGAACTAGATCGCCGACGCGCAGTGACCGCAAGAGGCGTTTGAGTTGTGAGCGCTCAGAGTAGTTTTTGGCAGAGCGTTTTTCGCGATATATTTTACTGCATCCCGCGGCCTGCAGCTTGGCAAGCTGGTAAGACAGGTCCTGGCCCCGCGTGCTGACACGGGCATAGCCGATGATCCGTAGAGGGCGCTCAGTCATGCTGGGTGTCCCGGTTTGTTAAATCAAACCACCTCGACACCCACGCCGTGCCGCCACGATACCTGATGGCACTACCTATGATCATCAAAAGTCACGACTTTTGCAAGCCTTGCTTGCATTCTTTATAGATATTGAATCTAAAAGGATTTTTCTTGGCGAAGTGCCTAAATCGGCCTCCAGACACCCGAAACTCATAGTCGTCAAAAGTCGTGATTTTTGACTATCCAAGAGGCATATGGCCCTTTTTTGGGGAGCCGTATTGCATTGCCCTTTTGAACGCACCTTTCCCCTGCGACGGAGAAAAAGATGAACGGCCTCATGGTTTTGATGATACTCGTTGCCCTAGTCATTGCGGTTTGCACCGGGATCATGGCGAAAGGACAAAACCGAAGCGCGGCGCTCTGGGGCATCTTCTCATTTGTGCTCGGCGCTCTGGCGCTCGGCATCCTGGCCTATCTTCCGATGCTGATCCTCTTTTTCCTGTCCCGGAAGCCTGGTGCGACCTCTACGCCCACGGCCACGAGCGTATTCCGCTACACGAGCGGGGCTGTCTGGGGCTCTCTTGTCGGTTTCGGAGTGGGTTATTTGTTTCGCCCAACCTTCGTCGGTGAAACTATCCCACTATCGATCATCGTCAGCCCCAGTTTCGCTGACAAGGCGTTTGCCGCCCAGATGCTGTCGCATATGCTGATAGCTGTCGCTATCGGCACCATCTTAGGTCTTGGCGGTGCGTTTGCCTTTGGTAAGATGCGCCTCAGGACCGCCTAATCCGGCTAATGTAGTTGCCGATGACGCAACTCTTTAAAACGCCGGTTATCGCTGTCTCGAAAATTTGGATGCAACAGGAGATTTTCATGCAGAGGGTTTGGCGGTGTCTAATGTTGGTGATCTCCTTCGCGCTTGCGCAAGGTGTGAACGCCAAGGAGCGAAACCTGTGGCAAGTGCCGAAGGGCAGCATCTGCGAAGGCGCAATTCAGGAACATTTCGAGCGTGTTCGCATGGTCGACTCCGCCGTTATCCAAGTACGGGCAGAGAAAGAGGGAAACGCCCTCAAATTCAGCCCGGTCGAGGGAACGCCGTTCTTCTTTGACATGCAGAAGGGGCTTCGTTGGTGGCCGGTGTTCAAGGGAAGCGCTGCCGCCAAAGATGCGGTGCTGAAGGCGTCAAAGGCCGGCCGACTGTGGATGGAAATTACCGCCTATGACGGAGAAGCGGGCTCTTTGAGCTCAAATACCTTTTCCTGGTACGTACAGGCCTTTGCGGAATCGCGCGGCCGTTGCTCGCGATTGTTCGAAGACGACAGAGACATGGTCTTGCCGCATGAAGCATTTCCACCGTCCGTTATCGGTTGGTAGGGTCTGTCGTTTGTAACCGAGCGACTGGGAAGACCTGCGACTGACGAGCAAAGGAGTAAATCTCATATTTGCCTTCTGGGTCCCACAAGTCTCCAAGCGAATTCAGATTCTCGATCACCGAGTACCGAGTACTCTATAGCGGTTCCTCACGGCATGTTCAGGGGGAGGCGCTGATGCCGGCGATATAAAAAGAGGCGCGGAATCGAGAAGAAAGAGCATGAATAGTGTCGAAGACGCGCTTATAAAGCTGACGTTGTTTCCAAGTTGCGGCTGATCCGTTTGTTGGAGTATACATTCGGTGGCCTTTTTTATAGGGAGGATCTTTATGTTTCGTGCTGTTGCGGTGGCCTGCTTCGCCGCTTGTATGTCGTTCGGCCCGGTCGCGGCGGCCGACGAGCGCCCGCTTGACCATATCGGTGCTGTGATCGACACGCTTCAGAACGAGTTGGACAAACACAGTGGTCAACCTCCTTCCCCGACACGGAAGGTGCAGGTCATCGACCAATCTTGCGATTTCATCAGCAAAGATGAGAAGCAGGCGTCCTACCTATGCAACCTCACCATCACATACGGCGATGCGAGCAGCAGCTTGCCCAAGATGAAGGCGAGGCTGCCGCTGGTGCACGACCTGACGTCAGACACCTGGTCGTCCGCGATTCCGGGGAGCAACACTGGTTCTGGTGACAACCCCGAAGCTCATCTCGATATGGCAATTGACGCGCTCAAGCGTGAGTTCGGTGTCGGCCCGACCAATGACCCGTTCAAGACGCCGAAGCGGCTATCTATCTCGGAAAAGTCCTGCACACCAAGCGGCAAAGATGCAAAACAGGCTGTGTTCGACTGCCGGATCGCGTTCACCGTCTCCGACACTCTCAGCGCGCCGTTCAGCAACGTGATGCAAGTGAAGCTTATTCATACCTATGCCAATAATGCGTGGGAAATGCAGGAACGATAACCCGTGAGAGTGAGCGAGGGCTGTCATGGCAAAACGAACTGCGTGGAAAGTGGCCGCCTGCGGCATGATGATGCTATGCGCAGCTGGAGCATATGCCGTGGATGCGCCGAACCTCTGCGCGATTGGCACCAAGCGGGCATCCATTGCGATAGGTTCCGGTGACGCCGGCGCATTCGCCGCCTCCCGAGAGGTCAAGGGTTGGCTCACGTTCAGCAACCTCGACACCATCGGGAAAGACTTGTGGGCCGTTTGCTTCGCTCCGAACGGCGAAAGGGTGTCGCGCGCCCTTCCCGCGGGCGTGAAGGAATGTCAGACAAAGGCGGGCGTCCTGCGTTGCAGCGGCAGCGCCGGAGAGCTTGAGCGAGCGGTTGCCGACAAGGAGGCCATCTCGACGGCGGCCACGCTCAGCGCCAGACGCTCGGTGGCCATCGACGGGCTGCCGGATGCGGTGGTCGCTTCCATCGCGCGATGGGAGGACACCTGCCGGAAAGAAAACGGTAGTATTCCGCAGTTCACGCCGGACTTCATCACCCCCGTGGACGTGGATGGCGATGGCCACAGGGATTACATCCTGAACGGCGACGGAGAAACCTGTGTGGACGGCACAACCGGCGCGGTGACCTCGGCAGGCGGCGGTAACGGCGGTACAAGTCTGATTCTAATCCTGAACAGCGGTGGCCGGTTCCAGAAGCTGGAGTTCGGCGTGCAAAGCGCTGAGATCCTGCGGTTCAAAGGATTTGGCGTTGCGGTGCTCGCCGGTGCGGAAGGGCGCCAGGCGTTTCGCCTCCAGGCGGGGGCTGCGACCCGCATCAAAGCGGTTCCTTCCGGCGGCCAACATGTTTACAGCTTGAGCCGATAAGCATCCAATTTGGATGACCTAAGAAATTGATACCAATCGTTAAAATCAGGATGAGGCTATGAATAATAAGAAGATTGCAGCATTTCTCGTCGGATCGGTTTTGGCATGTGCTTCAGGCAGTCATGCTGCGAGCCTATGTCCAGCTGGCACCAAAACCGTGGATTTGGTTAAGAAAGGCAGTGATCCGAAGGCACCTGTCGTAGTTCTTCCGACCGAGGGAGGCGACTACAGCGAGGGTAAGGATCCTTATTGGGATCTCAGCGCGGGAAAAAATGTGCAGTTTCAGGCAAATTGCAGCCCACACTTGAAGGGCTTTCGTGACATCGTTCCCGTCGATATTCCGAAAGGCGTTGCTGGCTGTAAGTTTTCTCGCGGCGCTTTGAATTGCCGCTAGGGTCCCAAACACGAGATCACCTCAACTGCTGCAGTCCTGGTGGCATTTTTTACCAGTCTATGCCATATTGAGACCGTAAGCCCCCGTTCGTCCCTGCACTGCAAACGTCGGGGGCAAGACTTTTGTGAACCGCGGTTCTCCCGGATGCGAATGGTGTGACCATCGGCCATTACCGACATGGCGGCAATACTATGTTGCTGTTTTGATTGCGGTTTGTCTGACATGTCATGTTTTCGCTTGTTTTTTCTTTTGCCTTGGCCTATATAAGTCTTGCTAAGAAATGATCGGCTCGCGCGTGTCGCGGCCAATTCCAAGAGCCCCCGTCGAGGGGGCTTTTGTGTTTTCCCGGCATGTACTAGTATTGCGCATGCCTCAATTCATTGCCTACCTGGACGAGTTTGGCCACATCGGCCCGTTCGTCGATCGCCAACACCCCCAACACAACACCAGTCCTGTTTTCGGCTTCGCCGGATTCATTATCGAGGCCGACCGGGCCCGCGACTTCGCAGCCTGGTTCTTCAAGGTCAAAAACGACCTGCTCGCCTGGGAAATTCAGAACTCGGGCAAGCCTCCTGTTCTTTTCGAGAAAAAAGGCTCGGCGCTCTACACCTCCCAGAACATCCATGGCTATGCCGAACTGCGAAGGTTTACGACACGGTTTCTCAACGCGTTCGAGCGATTTGATGCGAAAGTCTTCTGGGTGGGTGTCGAAAAGGAACGCGTGGATCCGCCGAAAATGGACGCGGATGGGCTTTATACCTTCGTTCTCCGAGAAGCCCTTAAGCGCCTGAATCAGGAAGCTGAAGAACGCGGCTGTACCTTTCTTGTGGTTCTTGACGAACACCCCAGCCGTGACCGGATCCTGACGATGGCAGGAATTTCCATGTTCGGCACCGGAATTGCGACGCAGCTGCTGGAGCCGCCGTTTCAGGTTGAAAGTCACCGGTTTCAAACCATCCAGGCCGCAGACTGGATTTGCGGTCTTGTGGGTCGGCTGGGTGCTTATTGGGCTGATAAACAGGCCTATGGTGATTTTGAGTGGGCCCATAACTTGTACAAAGAGCACCTGCTTCGGGTGTCGGTGAGATCCGGAATCAGATCGCTCCCGAGCAAAAAGGATCCCGCACCCGACGAAACCGCTTCCATTTCTATTGGCTTGCCAACAGAGCCCTGACGTGTCCAGATATGTACACAGGCCTGTAGCGTGCTGCAGGTACAAGGGCCGCCCGGAGGAATCCAGGCGGCCTTTGCTTTCTACTGAAACCGGCCTTCCTCAGGCCTTAAGTGGATCGGCCAGCGCTAGGCGCTAACCCCGGTGCGATGCTCTATACGCGAGTCCGAACGGATCTCCAGTCTTGGTGGCTCAGGTTACAGTTTCAATGTTAGACTGAAATTGCGCTAGACGCGCCTCTAGCAGGTGATGCGGGAGGCGAACTGAAGGATCATCCCTCCACGCGCTCAGACAGGCGCAGATTGCCTCTGCTCCAACCAATCCAGCCTCCGCCGCTCTGTCTGCCACCCACAGAACGCCGTGCGCTTCCAGACCGTAGGAGGCTTCGGCAATGTTTCGCAAAGCCGCGTCACCAGTAAGCAGCAATCCGTCAGTGCAGTCCTGCGCTAACACGAGCGAAAAACAATCTTCAGGACTTAGTGCCGGATGGAGTTCACGGAAATCCATCGCTCTGGCCACTTGGGCCGGCGTCAAATCAATCGCTTGCATTCCGCGCTGCTCGTAATCTTCCCATTCGCTGGTGCTGATGCTGATGCTCAGTAGTTCGTTTCCTTTCACAGGCAGAGCAACGTGGAAGTCAAACGGAAGACCCAGCATAGGCACGACGAGGTCGACCTTATGGAGGTCGATAAGGCAGCTTGCATCATTGATGATGATTCGCCGATTAGCGCGGGCCGCGGACAGCGAGTTCGACATCTTCAACAGGCTTTCTTAGCAGGGTCGCGCCTTTGAAAGACGAAATCAAACCCTCTGCCAGAGCACGATATACATATGACTCAAACCGCTGGGGTCGTTCAAGCGCGGCAATTTCGCCTTCAGGATCCAGTGGATCCGGCTCCTCCTTTAGCCAGGCTCGGGCCGGGGTTTTGAAAATTGCCTTCAAACCGTCGTCGCTGATGACGTTGATATCCTTTAGACGATAGAACAGCGCCATCATCGAGACCCCATACAAATGTTTAAGGCGGACTAGCTCGCGATACGCAAAATGGGTGCGACTCGCGCCGATCTCGTTCCTCAGATGGTCGGCCGGAATCAAAAATGCCGCAGCGAACCGATCCATTGCCTTCTCAACTTTAGCGCTTTTGCAATCGCTTATGAGAACATGGGCGATTTCGTGTGCAAGTGTAAAGCGGTTTCTCTCAACGTTGACGTGTCGCCGGACGATGACGGTAATGGGCGGACGGTTGTTAGGCCGGCGCACGCGGCAGGTTAAACCGTAAAAGCTGTCAGGCCCTTCAATTTCCAATACCCTGACATTTCGCTCCTCTAACAATGCAGTGATACTGGGAATGGGATCGTTGCCCAGATTCCAGGCCTTCCGCAGAAGGACAGCCTGCTCCTCAGCCTCCTCGAGATCGTCGATGGCAACCTGGGTCAATTTGTCTAAAGCACTGGCGTTCTCGCCAAGTTGAAGTATTTCCTCGACGGCCAGATAACGCTCAACGTGGTCAATGACTTCAGCTTCCACATGAGACCTATCGCGCTCGGTCGCGTGAGCTTCCTTACGAAATTCGACCCCGTCCAGCGCCACAACTTGGCTGTTCATCAGGAAGTCAAGAGATACACCCAGTGCCCTTGACAGGGCCATGAGCACGCTTGAGCTGGGCATCATTTCGCCACGCTCATACTTGTTCAGCGCCTGCGGGCTTACCCGCGGGTCCAACTTATCCGACAGTGCAGCCAGCGAAAGGCCGGCACGTGACCGTGCCAGCCTCAATCGGTCTCCGAAAGCCATGACTGTGTTCACCCCTTGTTGGTTGATGAATTGATATTGACAAAGATTTTATCAACCCATAGATTAAAGATAGTACGGAAACGGGCTTTTATCAACCGGAAAGGCCACTCCCAAGACGCGTCCGTACCGCAAATGCAACAGAACGGAATTAGGTCATGTCGAACATTGATCAGGCAAAGCAGAACGGTCACGACAAAACCGTGACCATCGTTGTAGACGGTACCCCGCACGAGGTGCCGAAGAATGAGTACATCACCTATGCGGAGGTCGTTACCCTCGCCTTTCCGGATTATCCGCAGCATCCGGAAATCACCTACTCGGTCACCTACGAGCGTGGAGAAGGCAACAAGCCGGAGGGGATCCTCAGCCCCGGCGGCAAGGTCAAAGTCAAGGAAGGGATGTCGTTCCGTGTTGATCGAACTGGCCAATCATAACCACGACATCAAGAAACTGCTGGAGCGCGGTTACGCGCTCCGGCTCGACGGGGCGCATCTGGTCGGACGAGACATTCCTTATCTCGACGAAAATGGTCTCCTTCAAAAAGGAGCTTTTGTTTCGATCCTTGAGTACAACGATCCATTGAACGTCAGGCAACAGGACCACCGGATGTTTTTCGCGGGGTCCGTACCCTATGATTTGAATGGAATGCCCGTGCCAAACTTGGGTGGTGACACAAACACCGCGGTCGCCTTGGTGAAAAAAGACGTTGTCGTGTCACGCTGGTTCTCAAACAAACCGAAGATCGAGCATGGCGCGGCCCGCGACGGATTTATTGACCACTTTGAAAAGTTCGAGCACTACACCAAGCTCATATCCGGACCAGCGATGGAGAAGTTTAGTGACGCTACTCCTTACACCTTCAACGTCGACAAAGATCTGATTTCGGACTCGGTCTTCAAATATCATGACACGTTGACCAGTCGCGCTGAGATCGGCGACTTGACGGCCGCGTTCAAGGATGAAGTGGTCGCGATAATCGGGCTCGGCGGGACCGGATCATATTTGCTCGATTTTCTCGTCAAGACGCCGGTCAGAGAGATCCACGCCTTTGACGGCGATCGCTATCACATTCACAACGCCTACCGGTCTCCAGGGCGAGTGACGGATGAAGACTGGGACAGGCCGAAATCCGAGGTCTATCGGCGCCGTTACGAGAATTTTCGGCACGGTCTCCACCTGCATCCCAGTTACGTTGACAAAAGCTCTCGAAACGAGCTGCAGGGGGTCACATTCGCCTTTGTCTGCGTCGATAAAGGCGAAGCGCGGAAGGAGATCTTTGATCTGCTGATCGAGATGGGGATCCCGTTTATCGATGTGGGGATGGGATTGAATCGGAAGCAAGGCGCGTTGGCTGGAACACTCCGTTGCTCCACATACCCGTCTGATAGGGCGACGGAGGCCCGCGAAAAGGGGTGGGCAGAAGAAGCAGGGCTTCCTGACGACGAATATCGACGCAACGTCCAAATCGCAGAGTTGAATGCGCTGAATGCCTCTTTAGCTGTCATCCGCTATAAGCAAATCCGGGGGTTTTACGTTGACGCGAGTCAGACTCAGCATATGCTCTTTGGAGTTGATACAATGAAGCTCCTGACGGAAGCCCTATGAAGACGTTTTCCCTGCAGAAATCGACCTATGTTCCGAAGGAGCTGTCGGACGGGGTGCTTTATGTATCCCTGGAGTACAAGGTGGCCGTACACCGTTGCGCGTGCGGCTGTGGCAGCAAGGTCACCACGCCGCTGGGGCCTACAGAGTGGAGTTTCAGCGAGCACAACGGACGGCCCACCCTCTCGCCTTCCGTAGGGAACTGGCAGCTGCCTTGCAGATCTCACTACATCATCCGCAACGGCAATATCCACTGGGAAAACCAGTGGACTGATGAGCAGGTGCTTGCGGGTCGGCAACGTGAGCAGCTTCGGCGCGAGGCATATTACAGTCAGCTGAATCCGCAGGGCGGCTTCTGGGCCGCTGTACGACGGTTCTATCGGTGGTTCTTCAAGCTGGATGGATAGCGATACGCCGACATTTTGGAGAAGGCAGAATCCTGTTCAAATACTAGGCAGCCGTCGAACGAACCAGGAACAATCGCATTGTTCCCCGAGTCATCCCGTGCCAGGTTGGCAAAATTCGACACAGGGGATGATTCGGAATGGAAACAGGTACGGAGTGCAAATCCGAGTTTGCGCAGCTTCGTGAACAGGCGGGGCTCACCATAGAGGAGGCCGCCCGTATCACAAAATCCTCGCTGCGGTCCGCTTACCGGCACGAGCGTGGCGAGAGTTCCCCGTCTCCCCTTGCCCTTGATGTTCTCCGGATGATGGCAGACAGCCACCGGAAACCTGAAAAGCCCGCCCGCTTCCGCTTCATCGACCTGTTCGCCGGCATCGGCGGCCTTCGTGTCGGCTTCGAGAACATCGGCGGCAAGTGCGTGTTCACGAGCGAGTGGGACAAGTACGCGGCCGAAACTTACCGCCGCAACTTTCCCGAAGAGCACGGGCATGTTTTCGCCGGCGACATCCGCGAATACACCGCCAGTGACGAGGCCCTGGCCAGGATCCCCGCGCACGACGTTCTCCTGGCCGGTTTTCCGTGCCAGCCCTTCTCGATAGCCGGTGTGTCCAAGAAAAACGCACTGGGGCGGCCGCACGGCTTCCTGGATGCCACCCAGGGAACGCTGTTTTTCGACGTGGCGCAGATCATCCGCTACCACCAGCCGAAGGCGTTTCTCCTGGAGAATGTGAAGAACCTGCAGCGGCACGACAAGGGCAAGACCTTCTCCACCATCATGAAGGTTCTGGTCGAGGAGCTGGGCTACAAGTTGGAAACCCGCGTCATCAGCGCCAAACCCTGGGTGCCCCAGGGGCGCGAACGCATCTTCATCGTCGGATTCAGGGACCACGCGGCCGGCTTCTCGTTCGACGACGTGCAGGTGCCGGAGGGCAAGGATCCTGTCCTGGGGTCGATCCTGGATAAGTCTGTTGACCCGAAATACACCCTCACCCCGAAGCTTTGGGAATATCTCCAGGGGTACAAGAAGAAGCACGAGGCCAAGGGCAACGGGTTCGGGTTCGGGCTTTTCGGGCCGAACGACGTGACCCGCACCCTCTCCGCCCGCTACTACAAGGACGGTTCGGAAATCCTTGTCGACCAGGGCAAGGGCAAGCGGCCGCGCCGCCTGACTCCGAAGGAATGCGCGCGACTGATGGGCTTCGAGCGCGGCAACCGCACCTGGGAGATTCCGGTGTCGGACACCCAGGCCTACAAGCAATTCGGCAAACGCCGTGGTGGTTCCGGTGGTGGAGGCGGTTGCCGAAGCCATGAGCCCCTGGCTGCCCCAGGGGCAGCTGGCCGAGGTGCTGGCGTTCCCCGCCGGCGTGGAAACGGAGCCGAAGGCTCGCGCCCGTGGCTGATATTGTTCCGGTCGATGTCCGCAGCCGGATGATGTCCGGCATACGGGGCACGAACACACGGCCGGAGCTTCAGGTACGCAAGGCGCTGCACGCGGCCGGATTCCGCTACCGGCTGCATGAGAGGAAGCTGCCAGGGAAGCCGGATCTGGTCCTGCCTAAATACCGCGCGGTCATTTTTGTTCACGGGTGCTTCTGGCACGGGCACGGGTGCCACCTGTTTCGCATGCCTTCCTCCAACAGCGTATTCTGGCAGGAGAAGATCGCCGGCAACGTCGCACGCGACAAGGTTGCGGTGGACAGATTGCGGGAATCGGGATGGAGGGTTGCAACGGTCTGGGAATGCGCCCTAAAAGGGAAGACGCGCCGCAAGCCGGAGGAAAATAACGGAAAGGCTGGCGGAATGGCTTCGGGGACAGGCCAGCGCAATCGAGATAGGGGCGGGACGGAATGATCCAGACGCTGGAAGAGTTGACCGGCCTGATGCGGCAGGACGGCGTCGTACGCATCTACGCGAAGAAGCTCGCTCCGAACGACAATTTCCAAGAACCAGGTCTATCTGGGCGGCGACTTTTCCGCCTCACATTATTCCCACGGTGATGTCGAGACCGATGACACCGACCTTGCCGGCAGCGTCCGTGACAGGGCCAAGGCACCGGTCCGGTTCCGCTGGATCGACGAGAACGGTCAGTATGAAGCCCCGAACGCCCAGCTGATCCTCTATCCGAAATATCCGGAAGTGCGGATGTCCGGCTTTCTCAAGGGGTGCAAGCAGGCACCGGCGGAGGTCATGCGGGTGCGCGACGAGGGGCGCGTGCTGTTCCTGGGGATGACCCACGACGGTGTGGTGCTGGCATACGCGGCCGGTGCCGGCACGCCTCTCGCCAATGCGCTGCACGCCCGCGCTGGCCTCACGCCGGCCGGCGTGTTCCTTCAGATCCCGTCCGAGCCGGAAGGCACGAGCAGCAGGGACCGGTTGCTGGCAACGCTTGAAGCCATTTACCGCAAGCACTGGATATCGTCCCGAAAGCTGGGCCCTGACGGGATTCCCTATCCGTATACGGCCCGTAACGGCGGCGGCTATACGCTTGAGGCCGAGCTGGGCATCATGCCGAACGGCTACGCCGAGCCGGATTTTCTGGGCTGGGAGATAAAGCAGTACTCAGTTGATGATTTCGCCCGATACAAGCCGAAAAGCCCCGTCACGCTGCTGACTCCGGAGCCGACGGGCGGCTATTACCGCGACCAGGGCGTCGAGGCGTTCGTGCGGCGGTTTGGCTATGCCGACAAGAGCGGCAAACCCGATCGCATCAATTTCGGCGGGGTCTATGCCTGCAACAAGGCGTACCATGCCGACACAGGCCTGCAGATGCGGATGACCGGTTATGACGAGGCGACCGGCAAGATCACCGACATGACCGGCGGCCTCGCCCTCCAGGATATCCACGGCGAGGTCGCGGCTCTCTGGAAATTCACGAACATCATCGAGCACTGGAGCCGCAAGCACGCGCAGGCTGCCTATGTCCCGTCACTGTTCCGGACACCGCCCCCCGAATATCGCTATGGTCCGAGAATCCAGCTCTGTGAGGAAACGGACCTGACCCTGTTCCTGCAGGCGGTTGCGGCGGGTGTGGTCTACTACGATCCGGCCATCAAGATCGAGAAGGCGGCGAGCGCGAAGCCTGAACTCAAGCGGGCGCAGCCAGTTCCGCATCCGGCACGAGCAACTGGAAACGATGTATCACCAGACCGAGACGGTCGAGTTTGATCTGCATGAAGGCGGTGCAACCTAGATGGATCTTCACGATTTCCGGCGAATCCTCGATGGCGCAGAGGCCGAGATCGATAATTACGCCGACGACCTCGATGCTTTGAACCGATATGTTGGCCTAGAAGGCCAGGGAGGTTCCAGCCAAAAGGCTGTGGCCGATGCGCTTTACGACAGGATACGTTCCGCATTCGCTTCCGGACATTCGGCAGCTCGGAGCGAATGCTCTGATTTGATAACAGATCTGATCCGCGAGCATGTTGTTTTCGATTTTCAACTCGATCCGTATTTGGATGTGCTGTGCCGTCTGAGGGACGCACTGGGCAGCGAACAACATAACAACAGCGAAATCGAAGGTGACTGGGTTGCAGCCATTCAGGCGGCTCGCGACCACCTCAGCATATCATCATGGCGCGTTCATGCCCCAGAACGGATTTATGCACGGCAATTTGAGGTGGCGAAGGCGGCTCGCGACCTCAAGAAGGCAGGCTATCCCATCCGTCTGGAACCAGGGCTGATAAGTCTCGAGGAGCAAGCCGAGGCGGCATTGGTGAAGGAAATTGAAAGCCTGATGCAAATGATGGGCGGCATGAATGTGGCCCGCCGGATATTTCAGGCAATTACGCCGCTTTATGACGCGAGTTTGAAGCGATATCACCTTGTGCCAAGGGTTTCGATGTCAGGAGGCGGGAAGCCGCAGGAACCGTGGGGATACCTTCTCCAGTTGGCTGTAAAACACCTTTCCGGCAGCAAGCCCTATGTCGACACGGACGGCAATTGGCAGCGACTGGTGGCCCTGGCTACAGCATACGCGGCGGTTATTGATGTCCAGCCCTATGTCCCAGCCGTTTTCGGAAGCTTCGATCCTCATGGTCTGCTCAAACACGCCCAGGAGACCGCGCTTTTCGATGCCATGTTCCGGTTTCCCCAGCTGCGCGTCTCCGACACAGCCCGCCTGTGCGCAGGACTCCTTGGTTTTCTGAACGTCGATGAGAAGACGCCTGACGGATGGACCCTAAACCAGGCGCTGGAAGTCATCGGCGCGATTTTCAAGTGCTCTGCTGATGTGCGTGGGCTGCCATCGTAAAGAAAGCGGATATTTGCCGCTCCCTGCCGAACATTCCAAGGACAAACCGTCACACATATCATCGACACAGTATTCAGCCATCCGTTTTCGGGTGCCAATCGCACTTTTCTCGCCCCGACAGATGCGCCAACTTCCGCGAACGGCGACCATGGCCTAGATTTCTTCATGAAGCCTTTGCTGCCTTTGCCAGGCGGGCGCTTTGTGATGATTGACCGTTCCGTATGTGCAGCCGCTTTTCCAGAAGCGTTGCTTACCGCCTTTCGAACT
>OCMG01000004.1:1287500-1405000 GCA_900215285.1 Ensifer adhaerens | reverse complement strand
CTATTCGAAGAAGCAGGCGGAGACGGTTGCGAGCAACCTTTCCGCAGCCTACGGTGGAGACAAGCTGCATGACGGCAACATCCTGCGCATGGGTATCATGCAAACCGGAGAAGACCTGAAGATCGTCCGCGCCAGCATTTATGAGCGTGACCAGCATCAGGTGACGATCGCGCTCGACGACAAGGGCAATTTCGTTCAGGGCACGGCACCGCCGGCAATCAAGGCCATGGCATCGGCCCTGGACAGCAACGTGTTGATCCCACAGGCGGGCTCCGATCTTCCGAGCGTCTATGACGGGATATATCGGGCCGCCCTCTCCTACGGCATGGGCCTCGACCTGACCAACCAGATCGTCAAGCTGTTGGCCAACACGGTCGATTTCCAGGCACAGCTCCACCCGACCGACAAGCTGGAAGCATTCTTCTCGGTCGCAGACCAATCGGGCAAGGTCACGAAGAATTCGGAACTGTTGTTCCTCTACGCCAAGTTCGGCGACACCGAGACCAGGCTCTACCGCTTTCAGGACCCGAGCGACGACAGCGTCGACTACTTCGGGCCGGACGGGAAGAGCATCCACCAGTTCCTGCTGCGAAACCCTGTCCCCGGCGGGATCTTCAAGTCCGGCTTCGGCATGCGCCGCCATCCGATCCTGGGCTACATGCGCATGCATACGGGCGTTGACTGGGCCGCGCCAAAAGGCACTCCCATTATTGCGACGGGCGACGGCGTGGTCGAAAAAGCAGGATGGGATCGCGGCGGCTACGGCAACCAGACCATTATCCGCCACGCCAACGGCTACGAGACATCGTACAACCACCAGAGCGCGATCGCGAAGGATGTTGTGGCAGGCGCCAAGATCCGTCAGGGCCAGGTCATCGGCTGGATTGGCACCACCGGGCAATCCACCGGCCCGCACCTGCACTACGAGATGATCGTCAACGGCAACAAGGTCGACCCCCTGAAGATCCGCCTGCCCGACGGCAAGTCGCTCTCAGGCGACGCGCTCGCCAAGTTCGGCGCCGAACGCAAGCGCATCGACGCGCTGCTCGGCCATGACGACTGGAACATCGCCAGCAACTAGAGCAATTCCAGCGAAAGTGGAAACCGGTTTCGGTCCGGAATTGCGCAAAAACAAAGAGATAGATCCCTGAAATGCAGAAACGCCCGCGGCTTTGGACGCGGGCGTTTCCGTCTATCGAGATCGACCGGCTTAAGCAGCCTGACTGATCGTTTCGCCCGATACGAAAATCAGGCGATCGGAACCGGCGCTCACGGTCACCGCAGACCCATCCTGGATGTCGCCAGAAAGGATCTTTTCGGCCAGCGGATCCTGAAGATACTTCTGGATCGCGCGCTTGAGTGGCCTTGCGCCATAGACCGGGTCGTAACCCTTGTCGCCGAGCCATTCGCGGGCGGTTTCGTCGAGCGTAATCGTGATCTTGCGATCGGCGAGCAGCTTGACGAGCCGACCCATCTGGATATCGACGATCGTGCCCATCTCCCTGCGGCGCAGCCGGTGGAAGAGGATGATCTCGTCGACGCGGTTCAGGAATTCGGGCCGGAAGTTCATCCGCACGACACCCATGACCTGTTCGCGGACGCTGTCGGTATCCTCGTTTTCACCGAGCCCGGTCAGGAATTCCGAACCGAGGTTGGAGGTCATGATGATGATCGTGTTCTTGAAGTCCACGGTCCGGCCCTGGCCATCGGTCAAGCGACCGTCGTCCAAAACCTGCAGCAGGACGTTGAACACATCAGGATGCGCCTTCTCGATCTCGTCGAACAGCACGACCTGATAGGGCCGGCGCCGAACAGCCTCGGTCAAAGCGCCACCTTCGTCATAACCGACATAGCCGGGCGGTGCGCCGATGAGCCGCGAGACCGAATGCTTTTCCATGTACTCCGACATGTCGATGCGCACGATCGCCGACTCCTCGTCGAAGAGGAAGCGCGCCAGAGCCTTGGTCAACTCGGTCTTGCCGACGCCGGTTGGCCCTAAGAACATGAACGAGCCGATCGGCCGGTTCGGGTCCTGCAACCCGGCGCGCGCGCGGCGAACCGCCCGCGAAACGGCTTGCACCGCATCGCCCTGGCCGACGACCCACTTGGCAAGTTCGTCTTCCATGCGCAGCAGCTTGTCGCGCTCGCCTTCCAGCATCTTGTCGACCGGAATACCGGTCCAGCGGGAAACGACCTGCGCGACATTGTCGGGGGTCACAACCTCCTGAACCATGGCTTCCGCACCCGAGCCATCGTGCTCCTCGGCCGCCTTGAGCTCCTTTTCGAGACCGGGGATCACGCCATAGGCAAGCTCGCCGGCCTTCTGGAATTCGCCGTTGCGCTGGGCAATCGCCAGGTCGTTGCGCGCTTCGTCAAGCTTGCGCTTGAGTTCGGCGGCATGACCGAGCTTCTGCTTTTCGGCCTGCCAGCGGGCGGTCAGTGCATTGGCGCGCTCTTCCAGATCCGAAAGGTCAAGCTCAAGCTTTTCCAGCCGGTCCTTCGAGGCATTGTCGGTTTCCTTCTTCAGCGCTTCGCGCTCGATCTTCATCTGCATGATGCGGCGATCGAGTTCGTCCAGTTCTTCGGGCTTCGAATCCACCTGCATACGCAGCCGCGATGCGGCTTCGTCCATCAGGTCGATGGCCTTATCCGGCAGGAAGCGGTCGGTAATGTAGCGGTTCGACAGCACGGCGGAGGCGACCAGCGCCGAGTCCGAAATCCGGACCTTGTGGTGCTGTTCATATTTTTCCTTCAGACCGCGCAGGATCGAGATCGTGTCTTCCACCGTCGGCTGCGACACCATGACAGGCTGGAACCGGCGGGCAAGTGCCGCATCCTTCTCGACATGCTTGCGATATTCATCGAGCGTGGTGGCACCCACGCAATGCAGCTCGCCGCGGGCAAGCGCAGGCTTCAGCAGGTTGGACGCGTCCATCGCCCCATCCGCCTTGCCGGCGCCGACCAGCGTATGCATCTCGTCGATGAACAGGATGATGTTGCCGCTCTCCGATTGCACTTCCGAAAGCACTGCCTTCAGGCGCTCCTCGAACTCGCCGCGATATTTCGCACCCGCGATCAGCGCGCCCATGTCGAGCGCCATCAGTTTCTTGTCGCGCAGCGATTCCGGCACGTCGCCGTTGATGATGCGCAACGCCAGGCCTTCGGCGATGGCCGTCTTGCCGACGCCGGGCTCACCGATCAGGACCGGATTGTTCTTGGTGCGGCGCGACAGGACCTGGATCGCGCGCCGAATCTCGTCGTCACGGCCGATCACCGGATCGAGCTTGCCGTCGCGGGCATCCGCCGTCAGGTCGCGGGCATATTTCTTCAGCGCGTCAAAGCCCTGTTCGGCATTGGCGCTGTCGGCCGTGCGGCCCTTGCGGACGTCATTGATTGCCTGGTTCAAAGCCTGCGGCGTTACGCCAGCCTTCTTCAAGGTGGCCGATGTCGAAGCCGAAGTTTCGATGCTAAGCGCCTGAAGCAGCCGTTCGACGGTCACGAAACTGTCGCCAGCCTTCTTGGCAGCCTCTTCGGCGGTGGCAAAAACCTTCGCCAGCGGCTGCGAGAGGTAGACCTGCCCGTTACCACCCGAAACCTTCGGGATCTTGGCGAGTGCTGCATCATTGGCAATGCGGGCCTCACGCGGATCGCCGCCTGCCTTCTGGATAAGCGCCGAGGCCATGCCCTGGTCATCGTCCAGGAGCACTTTCAGCACGTGTTCAGCGGTGAATTGCTGGTGTCCGGCAGCCAGTGCGCCGGTTTGAGCCGATTGCAGGAAACCGCGCACGCGCTCGGAATATTTCTCGATATTCATATTGTCCTCCGTTCCTCGTTCCGCCCTCGCTGAGGCACGGATCGACGGGTTTGAGATAGGCTCCCTGAAAGGCGAGCCTTCGATGGGAAATATGGGCGTGGGCCGGAGAATTTAAAGAGGTTTAAATACAAAAATCCCCGGAACTTGCGTCCCGGGGATCATTGAACCATCACGGTTTGACATTCGTCATTCGCCGGCTTCGGCAAGGGCCGGCTGCTCGGCCGGGGTCTCGCCGGCTTCGCCTTCAGCGGCGGCATTCTGGCGGCGACGCTGCGGGCGGCGCGGGCGACGCTGGCGCGGTTCCTGCTCGGCGGCGGCTTCCGCGGGAGCCTCTTCACCGAGGATCACTTCCGCGGGGATACCTTCAATGTCCGGCTGAGGGCCGCTGCCGTCATAGGGCTGTTCCGCCTGCGGCTGAGCCTGCTGATGGGAACGCTGTTGCTGTGGCTGCGACTGCTGCACCGGTGCGGCGTCCGAACCGTTGTCGTCCTCATCACGATCGGCAAAATCGCTGCGCTCGTCGCGCTGGTAGCGCTCCTGCATCTGCGCCTGGGCGCTTGCGATGATGCGGTTATAGTGTTCGGCGTGCTGGAGATAGTTCTCCGCCATCACGCGGTCGCCGGAACTCTGGGCGTCGCGGGCAAGCTGCGCGTATTTCTCTGCGATGTGCTGCGCGGTCCCGCGAATCTTGACGTCCGGTCCGGAACTGTCATAGGTCCGCGTCAGAGGGTTGGAACCCTTGCGCATGTTTCCATTGTTGTTGCTGTTATTGTTATTATTATTGTTGTTATTGTTACGCCCGCGACCGCGTTTGTTCTGCTGTCCTGGCCTCATCGATGGCTCACCTGAACTTCTTTCTAAATGACCACAAAATGGCTCCGGCCTGCTCTGTCTATCGAGACAGGACTTGCGAGCCGCAGCGTCCGCGCGTGACCGCACATTCTTGCCGCTTGTGACGTTATTGAACAGATTTCCGCACAGGGACTGTCGGTACCCCAGAAACTCTTTGAGAGAGCAACCATCTTGGCGAAAGCTGTCCCGGGATTAAATTCCGCCGGCGCTTCAGGCCTAGTGCGCATAGGCAAACTAGCCCGCTTCACCCCCAAATCCAAGCGTTTTTTTCGCGACCGCGAGATTATTCGCCGGAATTCCCGCGCTTGAGACCGAAAATCAGCGCCCTGTCGCGTCCGCCGTAATCCCGTACGGCCTGCCGAACGGCGAAACCGGCGCTCTCGAAGATCGCCTGAACCGCTGCAAGCTGATCCCAGCCGAACTCGACACCGACGAGACCGCCATCAGCAAGATGCTCAACCCCCTGATTCGCAATGATCCGATAGGGATCGAGCCCGTCAGCACCGCCATCCAGCGCCACGAGCGGATCATGCTCCCGCACCTCGCGATCAAGCCCGGCAAGATCGGCGGAAGCTATATAGGGCGGATTGGAGACGATGATGTTGAACTGACCTCGCACTTGCGAAAACCAGTCACTCTGCAGGACTTCGAAACGATCGCCGATTCCGTTCATTTCAGCATTGGCCGAGGCAGTCTGAAGCGCATCGTCGGAGATATCCGTGCCGAGGCCGCGTGCTTCAGGGCACTCATGGAGCAGCGCCAGGCAAATCGCTCCGGTTCCAGTGCCGAGGTCGAGGATGCGCGGCTTGCGGCCCTGCCCCACCATCCCGTGCAAAACCGGCAGCACCGCATCGACCAGAACTTCCGTATCCGGGCGCGGCTCCAAAGTGCCCTTGGAAAGCTTCAACTTCAGCCCGTAAAACTCGCGCCAGCCGAGGATGCGATAGACCGGCTCGCCGGCAACACGCCGCGCCGCCGCCGCACGAATGCGTTCAATCCTTTCGGCTGGAAGGGCCTCGCGCCCGCGCGTAACGAGTGCAGTCAGCTCCAGATCCAGCAATCCGCTTACCAGAATGCGCGCTTCCAGCGCCGGATCGTCGAGATCGGCATCGCGGAAAAGCCCGCGCACTTCCGCCAAGACCTGATCGAGAACCGGATCAGGCCCCGGCATGGTCGTTGCCGAGCTGTGCCAGCTGACCCGCCTGATAATCGGCGACCAGAGCGTCAATCACCTCATCGAGCTCACCCTCGATCACCCGATCGAGCTTGTAGAGCGTTAGGTTGATCCGATGATCGGTCAGCCGTCCCTGCGGGAAATTATAGGTGCGGATTCGTTCGGAGCGATCACCCGAGCCGACCTGGCTCTTGCGCGAGGCCGAGCGTTCGCTGTCGGCGCGCTGGCGCTCGATATCATAAAGCCGCGCGCGCAGAACCTGCATGGCCTTCGCCCGGTTCTGGTGCTGGGACTTTTCAGAACTCGTGACAATGATGCCGGTCGGCAGATGGGTGACGCGCACCGCCGAGTCGGTCGTATTGACGTGCTGTCCGCCCGCACCGGATGAGCGCATCGTGTCGATGCGAATATCTTCCGGCCGGATTTCGATATCGATCTCTTCCGCCTCGGGAAGAACAGCAACCGTCGCGGCGGATGTATGAATGCGTCCGCCCGCTTCGGTCTCCGGCACACGCTGCACGCGGTGAACGCCGGACTCGAATTTCAGCTTGGCGAACACGCCGCGCCCGCTGACCGTCGCGATGATTTCCTTGTAGCCGCCGGCCTCGCCTTCGCTTTCGGAGAGGATTTCCACCTTCCAGCCATGCGCAGAAGCATAGCGCTCATACATGCGGAACAGATCACCGGCGAAGAGCGCCGCCTCATTGCCACCCGTGCCGGCGCGGATCTCCAGGATCGCACTCTTCTCGTCCGCCGCATCCTTCGGCAGGAGCAGGATCTGCATCTCGCTTTCAAGCGTTTCGATCCGCGCTTTCAGCTCCGGCAATTCCATTTCGGCCAGATCGCGCATCTCGCGATCCGTCGCCTTGTCGGAAAGCAGCGCCTCCAAGTCGGCAAGCTCGCTTTCCACTTTCTGGAATTCGCGGATGGTCTTCACCACCGGTTCAAGTTCGGCATATTCGGCCGCGAGCTTGATATAGACATCTGCCGCCGGGCCGGCCGACATCCGGGCCTCGACCTCGGCGAACCGGCGCTCCAGTTCGCGCATTTTCTCGATGGGCAGTTTGGCCAAGTATCTTATCCTAAAGCGGCAGATTGTTCGCCTGCGCGAACTTTTCCAGGATATGGCGCATTGGCTCGCGCGGGTAGCCCTCGTCCAGCGCAGCGTTCATCATGTCAGAGAGCTGCTTGACGTCGAGCCCGAGCAGCATCGCCTTCACCGGGCCGATCGCCGCCGGCGACATGGAAATCGAGCGGAAGCCCAGCCCCATCAGCGCCATGGCCGACAGCGGCTTGCCCGCCATTTCGCCGCACAGCGTCAATGACGTGTTGTTGCGCTCGGCCGCCCGGACTATATCGCGCAGGATACGCAGGAACGGCCTTCCCAGAATATCGAACCGGTCGGATACCCGCGCGTTGCCGCGATCCACAGCCATCGAGAACTGGAAAAGATCGTTGGAGCCGACCGACACGAAATCGACCTCGGACATCAGCTCGTCGAGCTGCCACATCAGCGCGGGCACTTCCAGCATCGCGCCAAACTGCAGCTTCTTCGGCAGCTCATAACCGAAGCGCGACAGGTGCTGGAACTCCTTCTGCATGAGCTCGCGCACTGCCCGAAGCTCGGAAACTTCCGTCACCATCGGGATCATCATGCGCAGTTCCTGACCGCTGGCTGCGCGCAACAGAGCCCGCAACTGCGTGCGGATCAGGCCCGGCCGGTCGAGCGCCAGACGGATCGCGCGCCAGCCAAGCGCCGGATTTTCCTCATCCGCGCCTCGGAAATAGGGAACGACCTTGTCGCCTCCGATATCAAGTGTGCGGAACGTCACCGGTCGGCCAGCCGCCTGACGCAGGACGCTGCGATAAAATGCCTCCTGCTCCTCAAGCTTCGGCATGTTGGAAGCGATCATGAACTGCAGTTCGGTGCGGAAAAGCCCAATGCCCAGCGCGCCGGATTCATTGAGCTGCGGTAGATCAACCAGCAGCCCTGCGTTCATCAGCAGATTGATGCGCTCACCATCCTTCGTGATCGGCTCGACAGAGCGAAGCGCCCTGAACTGTTCCTGCCGGCGCGCGCGGAAACGCACCTTTTCCTCGTAGGACACACGCAGTTCCGCCGCCGGGCGCAGATGCACGCTTCCACCATCGCCATCAATGATGATCGGATCACCGTTTTCGGCAAGCGCCACGAGGCCCGTGACCTGGCCGACAATCGGCACGCCCATGGCGCGCGCAACGATGACGACGTGGCTGGTCACTGCGCCGTCTTCGAGCACGAGGCCGCGAATATGTTCGCGCGGATAATCGAGCAGTTCGGCCGCGCCCATGGCGCGCGCAACGATGATCGCATCCATCGGCAGCCCGCCGCCGCCCTTCGGACCATAGCCCGTCAACTGCCGCAGCAGCCGGTTGGCCAGATCGTCGAAGTCATGCATGCGCTCGCGGAGATATGGATCGGTCAGGCGGATCATGCGCGCCTTGGTGTCGCTCTGCACTTTCTCGACCGCCGCTTCCGCCGTCAGGCCGTTGCGGATTGCCTCTTCGAGCTTGCGGACCCAACCGCGGTCATGGGCGAACATGCGATAGGTTTCCAGAACCTCGCGATGCTCGCCTTCCATGGAAACGTCACGCCGGGACAGAAGGTCGTCAATGGAAATGCGCAGCGAATCGAGCGCTTCGGTCAGCCGCTTCAATTCGTGATCTGTGTCTTCGTTCAGCAGATTGGTGACGACGATACGCGGCTCATGCAGCACGACATGGCCAAGGCCGATACCTTCGCCATAGCTGTCACCCTCGATCGACACGGGCCGTGACAGGTCGAGTTCGAGCCCCGGCCGCGTAATCTTCTTGAGTTCACCTGTGGCGATCATTTCGGCGAGAACCATCGCCGTGGTTTCCATCGCCTCGACTTCTTCCTCGCGATAGGTGCGCTGCGCCCGGTTCTGCACGACGAGAACGCCAAGTGCGCGGCCGACGCGCAGGATCGGCACGCCGAGGAAGGAATGAAAGATTTCTTCGCCGGTTTCCGGCAGGTAGCGGAAGGCGGGATGCGACTGCGCGTCCGAAAGGTTCAGCGATTGGGCCGAGGCCGCAATCGTACCGACGAGACCCTGCCCCATTTTCAGCTGGGCAAGGTGCACGGCGTCCTTTTTCAGACCTTCTGTAGCGTAGAGCTCGAGCACGCCGTCCGATCGGAGCACATAGACGGAACACACTTCCGCGACCATGTTCTGGGCGATCTGCTGGACGATCTTGTCGAGGCGTTCCTGTGGTTCAAGCGCTTCCGCCATCAATTCGCGGAGACGCTTGAGAAGAACGCGCGGACCCTGGGAAAGGCCTTTCATCGCGCATGTGCTCCCGGTTCTGGAATTATTCCGGGCAAGCCGGATGCAGGATCACTGCCACCGGCAAATCGGAATCGTTTCTCAACTCTTATCGAGACCGTAGCAGGAATGCAAAGTCCGAACAGCAAGTTCGGCATAGGGACCGTCGATCAGGATGGAAATCTTGATTTCCGAGGTCGTGATCGCCTTGATGTTGATGCCCTTCTCTGCCAGCGCCTTGAAGGCGGTCGCGGCAACGCCGGCATGGCTGCGCATGCCGATGCCGATGACGGAAACCTTGACGAGACCCGTCTCGCTCTGCACCACGTCGAAACCGATCTTGTCCTTGTTCTGCGCAAGAACGGAAAGCGCCTTCTCGGCATCGCCCGAGGGAACAGTAAACGTCATGTCCGTGCGGGTTCCGTCTTCGGAAATGTTCTGCACGATCATGTCGACGTTGATATGCGATTCCGCAAGCGGCCCGAAAATGGCGGCAGAAACGCCCGGACGGTCCGAAAGACGGCGCAGCGAGATCTGCGCTTCATCCTTGGCGTAGGCGATGCCGGTGACTACTTCCTGTTCCACGATTTCATCCTCGTCACAAATCAGCGTGCCCGGCGGGTTCAGAAGGTCGCCCATTCCCGGAGCATCGGGGTCAACGAAAGAGGAGCGCACGAAGGTGCGCACCTTGTGTACCATAGCCAGCTCGACGGAGCGGACCTGCAGAACCTTGGCGCCGAGAGAGGCCATTTCGAGCATTTCCTCGAAGGCGATCTTCTTCATGCGGCGCGCCTTGGGCTCGATGCGCGGGTCGGTCGTGTAGACGCCATCGACGTCGGTATAGATGTCGCAACGGTCGGCCTTGACGGCAGCAGCGATTGCCACTGCAGAGGTGTCGGAACCGCCGCGGCCGAGCGTGGCGATCCGGTTATCCGGGCCGATGCCCTGGAAGCCGGCGATGACGGCAACCTGCCCCATCTCGAAACGCTTGATCAGCTCTTCGCCGTTGATCTCCTGGATGCGCGCGGCGCCATGGGCGTTATCGGTCTTGATCGGGATCTGCCAACCCTGCCAGGAGCGCGCATCGATATCCATCGACTGCAGCGCAATCGCCAGAAGGCCGGCCGTTACCTGTTCGCCCGAAGCAACGACCGCGTCATACTCGCGCGCATCATAGAAAGGCGACTTCGCGCCCGTGACCTTCGGCATGTTCTGCACCCAGGCAACAAGCTCGTTGGTCTTGCCCGACATGGCCGAAACGACGACGGCAACCTGGTGACCGGCATCGACTTCCCGTTTGACATGGCGCGCGACGTTATAGATCCGGTCGAGGTCTGCGACGGACGTGCCGCCGAATTTCATCACGATGCGTGCCATTTCAAATGTCCGGTCATGGCCCGCGCGGAACGCGCGAGAACTCAGTCAAACAATCGAAGGCTCGATCCTTGAAAAAGGATCGAGCCCAAAGTTGGCGGTCTCATAGCGAAAAAGCGAACCGACTGCAACAGCCGGAGACCCGGCCCCGGTACGGAACCGCTCAGTTCTCGCGCAGCGGCGAAATGTGAATTTCGACGCGGCGGTTCTGTGCGCGGCCCGCCTCTGTCGCGTTGCTTGCCACCGGTTGCGAATCGGCGAAGCCGACGGCCGACATGCGACGCGCATCCACGCCCTGGCTTGCCAGATAATTGGCAACCGAAATGGCACGGCGCTGCGACAGATCCTGGTTGTGTCTGAGGCTACCGGTGGAATCGGTGAAGCCGTTCACGTCGATCAGCGTCTTGTTGAACTTCTTCAAGACGATCGCCACCGAATTCAGTGTCGGATAGAATTCCGACTTCACCGCATCCTGATCGGTCGGGAATGTAATATTGGACGGCATGTTCAGGTCGATGGAGTCTCCGTCACGCGTCACCGAAACGCCTGTGCCCTGAAGCTGACGGCGCAGTTCCGATTCCTGGCTATCCATATAATTGCCGACCAAGCCGCCGCCGAGGGCGCCGATGCCGGCACCAATCAGCGCCGCGTTGCGTCTCGAATTCGCATCCTGCCCCACCAGAAGACCGGTGACGGCGCCGAGCCCAGCGCCAATCATCGCACCGCCGGCGGTGTTCGACATCTTCTGCTCGCCCGTATAAGGGTCGGTCGTCGTGCAGGCCGAGAGGAAGGTTGCGGCAAGGAGGCTGAGGGCGATTTTCTTGAACATGCGACGGGTCCGTCCTGACGAGGAATCAATGGGGAGATTCTTGATGTTTGTCCGGCGGAAGTCAAATGCCGCGATTCAGGCGAGATCACGGCAAAAGAGCGCGGCGAGTCGCCACTCACCGGATTTTTAACGACCGTGCCACGCGCGACCTGCGGCGATCGGCGGCAAAACTGCGGCCTTGACTTTCAGGCGCAGCAGTCCGACTTGAAAAGCGATCAGGAAGGATATGAACAATGAGCGACGCTGCAAGAACCACGATCGATCAGGCCGAAGTCGACCGCTTCACCGCGATGGCGGCGGAATGGTGGAACCCGACCGGCAAGTTCAAGCCGCTGCACAAGTTCAATCCGGTGCGCATCCGCTATATCCGCGACAAGGCATGCGCGCATTTCGGCCGCGAAGCCAACAATCATAAGCCGCTCGAAGGCCTGCGGATTCTTGACATCGGCTGCGGCGGCGGCCTCCTCTCCGAACCGATGGCCCGCATGGGCGCCACGGTCGTGGGTGCGGATGCCTCCGAGCGCAACATCGCGATCGCTTCCATTCACGCCGCACAGTCCGGCGTCCATGTGGATTACCGCGCCGTCACCGCTGAACAGCTGGCTGCAGAAGGCGAAAAGTTCGATATCATTCTCAACATGGAAGTGGTCGAGCATGTTTCGGACGTCGACTTCTTCATCACCACCTGCGCCTCCATGGTGAAACCCGGCGGCATGATGTTCATCGCCACGATCAACCGCACCATGAAGGCAAGAGCGCTTGCAATCGTCGGCGCGGAATACGTGCTGCGCTGGCTGCCGAAGGGCACGCATCAATATGAAAAGCTGGTTCGCCCGGAAGAGCTCGAAAAGCCGCTGCTCGCCTCCGGCCTGCAGGTCGAGGAGCGTACCGGCGTTTTCTTCAGCCCACTCACAAACCAGTGGAATCTGTCCCGCGACACGGACGTCAATTACATGATGCTGGCGACGCGACCCGCTTGATCCTTAGTTCGCGTCTTCCGGCAGGACCGGCAGAGGCGCGATCTCGATGCCTTCTTCAAGAAGCGCGCCGATCTCTTCCCGCTTCGCCTGGCCGATAATGCCACGAACAGGGGCCTCGCCATAATGGATCTTGCGCGCCTCTTCGGGAAAGCGTGTTCCGACATCTTCAGAATTGGCGCGGATATGCGTGACGATCTCGCGCAGCTTCGTCATCATCTCGGCGGGAACGCCGCCTCCGGCCATGGCCATCGGCACATCCCCCTCGCCGGCATGCGCCGTCGCGACGGCCGGGGCCATCAGGGCCTTGGTGACGGACGCCGAACCGCAGACCGGGCACGTCACAAGACCCCGCACAGACTGCGCGTCAAAATCGCTGCCGGAAGAAAACCAGCCTTCGAAGGCGTGCTCGGCTTCACATTTGAGCGAATACTTGATCACGGATGCAAATCCTCACGCACCGACCGTTTCGACGGCGAATTCCCGTGCGTTCTTCAGGTTCGGGATTTTCCCGCGCGCGGCAGCAACTTCGGCGGTGTCGATCTCGGCCACCAGAACGGCCTCTCCCGCGCCGCCGGCACGGGCCAGAATCTGGCCCCAGGGATTGACGATCATCGAATTGCCATAGGTCTCGCGGCCGTCCTCGTGCACGCCGCCCTGGGCGGGGGCAATCAGGAATGCGCCGTTTTCGATGGCGCGGGCGCGCAACAGGATTTCCCAATGCGCCTCACCGGTCTGCTTCGTAAAGGCGGCAGGAACCGTCAGGATTTCCGCACCGGCCAGCGCTTCAGCGCGAAACAGCTGAGGAAAACGGACGTCATAGCAAACCGCAAATCCGAGCTTGCCAAAGGGAAGCTGCGCCACGCGCGCCGCAGCACCCGGATTGTAGGTCCGGCTCTCACGCCAGCTTTCGCCGTTGTCGAGATCGACATCGAACATGTGGATCTTGTCATAGGAGGTGATCAGCGAACCGTCGGGCCCGAAGAGGAAACCACGGTTGGCCACCTTCTCGCTCCCGAGCGCAATGGCCGTCGAGCCGACATGCATGAAGATGGAATTCTGGGCTGCGAGTTCGGAGGCAGCGCGATAGACGAGATCATGTGCCTCTGGCTTCAGCGATGCCATCAGTGCTGCACGATCGCGTTGCAGCGCGCCGGTCATCTCCGGAGTCTGGACATAGGTCGCGCCATGAGCTGCGGCTTCCGCAACAAGCGCGCGCATCCGCTCCACATTCCTTTCGACCGAGACGCCCGAGCACATCTGGACGGCAGCAACCTTGACCTTCGTCATTGCATTATCCCTTCAACCGGCCAGCATCGCATCGAGCTTGCCGGCCCCATCGAGCGCATGCAGATCGTCGCAACCGCCGACGTGCTTTTCGCCGATGAATATCTGCGGAAAGGTCGTACGGCCGGAACGCTCCATCATTTCCTGGCGACGCTTCGGATCGAAGCTGGCGTCATGCTCGGTATAGTTGACACCCTTGCGGTCAAGCAGCGCCTTGGCGGCAGAACAGTAACCGCACATCTGACGCGTGTAGATCGTGACAGGAACCATGAAACTCTCTCTCCTTCAGCGGCCTCAGGACGGGCCAGCTTGTCTCATGACGCTATATAGGCTCCGGAAGCGCCATTGAAAAGACGACGACCGTGATGTCGCGGGCACCGGCCTTGCGCAATGCACGCGACGCGGCAGAAACTGTTGCACCGGTCGTATAGACATCATCGACCAGGAGAACGCGTCGACCGGCAAACGCCATCCTGCCGGCATCGTTGACGGCAAAGGCGCCACGGACATTGTCTTCTCGCGCACGCTCGCCGAGGCCAACCTGATGCGCCGTTCGCTTCACGCGCTTCAAGTCGACCGGGTTGAACGTTTTCGCCGACTGGAGCGCGAGATGCCGCCCCAGTTCCGCAGACTGATTGAACCGCCGCATGAAGAGCCGAGTCCGGTGCAGCGGGACCGGCACGATGACATCGGCGTCCAACAGCAGGTCACCCGCCGCCCGCGCCATCCATCGCGCCATCAGAGGCGCGAGATCCAGCCGATCATTATATTTCAGCCGATGGACCAGCTTCTGGCAGAGCCCGTCATGTGCGGCCACGGCGCGAAGACGGTCGAAAACGGGCGGATGTGCAATTGCCTCGGCCGATAGAATGCCTGGCCCGAGATCATGGGTGAAAGGCGTTCCCATTACCTCGCAATACGGGCGCTCGATGAAGCGGATCGTTTGCCAGCAGATCGGGCAGACGGCCCCGTCACGCGCGGCGAAACGGCCACAGCCCGCGCAGACCGGCGGATAGAGGAAATTGACAAGCGCATTCGCCAGCCGCATCGGAAGACGATGAAACAAAGCTGAAGCTGCGGGACTTTCCTCTTCACCCATGGGCTGATCACCTGTAGAGACAAGCGTGTGCCGCATGGCAGCACACCTCAATTTTGAGCAGCACAGGGCGCGACATGCAACTGGTTTTTGACCCAGAACTCGTAGAGAAGAACCGGGCTCGTGCGGCCAGCATCGCCGATCGCGGCGCCGGCTTCCTTCTGGACATGGCCGCGGAAGAGCTTGCCGACCGTCTGTCAGCCGTGGAGCGTCACTTTGCCCAGGGCGTGGAACTGCACGGGATGACAGGCGTGACGGCCGCCTCAATCATGGCGACCGGCAAGGTCGATCATATGACGCGCCTGGAAACAACCGGCTTCGGCGCGGACACCGGAGATCTGAAAGTTGCCCCGCTCGAGCACCTGTCGCTCGAACCGGAAAGCCTGAATCTCGTTGTTTCACCGCTTTCGGCGCATCTGACGAATGACACACCTGGGCTCTTCATCCAGGCACGGCGCGCGCTCAAGCCCGACGGCCTGTTCCTCGCCGCCATACCGGGAGCTGGGACGCTCGCCGAATTGCGGGAAGCGCTCCTCAGCGCCGAAGAGGAGCTGACGGGAGGCGTCAGTCCGCGCGTCATCCCCTTTGCGGATGTCCGCGACATCGGCGCCCTGTTGCAGCGCGCCGGATTTGCGCTGCCAGTGGCCGACGTCGAGACCTATGCCGTGCGCTACGACTCGATTTTCCCGTTGATGCGCGATCTTCGCCACATGGGCATGGCCAATCCGTTGACGGGTCGCTCGCGCAAACCGCCAAGCCGGAAGTTTTTCGTGCGCGCCGGTGAAATCTACGCGGAACGCTTTTCCGATCCGGACGGTCGAATCCGCGCGACCTTCTCGATCGTCTACGTCTCCGGCTGGGCGCCGCATGAGAGCCAGCAGAAACCGCTGCGACGGGGTTCCGCGAAAGTCAGCCTAGCGAGTGTCTTGAAGGATAAATCAGGCGCGCAGTAAATGCAGTGCGCCACCGGGCATTACGGCTGGCCAAGGGTGCCGTCGCCAAGAGCCTGGGAAGATACGTTGTTGTAAGTGGAGCCGACAGCCGATCCAACCTGCCTGACGCCGGCGATGATGGCAATCGAAAGCAGAACGCCGATCAGTCCATACTCGATCGCGGTCGCTCCAGCTCGGTCCTTCAACAAGCGACGCAAGATCAGCATCCGCGCATTCCTTTCAAATTGTCGCGATGGAAGCCACCGCGCTACATAAAATAAAATCAGCAACCGCTCGTCGAGCCATCGCTATTGATGATGCAAACTGCGCCAGGCGTATCCTGAAGAACGCTCCGACGAACGATGTACCGCTTCGGTCCGCTATTCGTCGAAATCGACCCCGTGACAATGTCGTCATAGGCTCCAGGGGCGACAGTCCCGGCAAGATGTGCGCTTTTCCGATCGACGAAAGGCGCCAGAATAAGCGTCAGGGCAACCGCCGCCACACCAAAAATCACGGCAACGTTCAACGCGCCCGATTTCGGCGTCTTGAGCGGTGCGTCGGCGACTTTCGTCAGCTCGTCATAATGATCTTTTTCGGCCATATCGACTGCCTAACCTATACATGCCGTCTCCACCGTCGAAAAATGTCAGAATCTGATAAAGGAAAGGTAAATTTTGGGGCAAGGCCTGCCCCGATTAAAGAAGATCCTGAAGAAACGGAATGAGAGGCTCGTCGGCCGGAGGCATGGGATAATCGCGAAGCTGGCTAGCGCGAACCCATTTTATCTCCTGACCCTCGGCACCACGCGGAATGCCTTCGTAACGTCGGCAGACGTAAAGCGGCATCAAGAGATGAAAGGTTTCGTAGGTATGGCTGGCAAAGGTCAGAGGTGCCAGACACGGAACCTTCGTTTCTATGCCCAACTCTTCGCGAAGTTCGCGAACCAGTGTTTCCTCCGGCGTCTCCCCGGGCTCGACTTTGCCCCCGGGAAACTCCCAAAGCCCCGCCAGCGCCTTGCCCTCCGGCCGCTTTGACAGAAGAATGCGATTGTCGACGTCGATCAGCGCGCAGGCCGCAACCAGAAGGATGGGACGGTTCATTCTGTCTTCTCCTTCCTCCAGTATCGATAGCGATAGCATTCCTTGAAACCGAGGCTCGCATAGAGCGCCAGCGCCGGCGCATTCGCCGTCTCGACCTGCAGCCAGCCTGTAGCCGCGCCGCGCAGACGCGCCCATTTGAGGGCGGCAACAGTGATCTGCCTTCCTAGCCCGTGGCGACGCTCGCCCGCCAGAACCGCAACCTGCTGCAGGCCGGCAAGGTCGCCATCATGCACGCAAAGCGCCACGGCTTTGGGATGCGTGCTCTTTTCGCCAAGGATGAACATGCCCGTTTCGGGTTGCAGCGCGCTGAACAGGCGCTCCATGACCTCCCGCGGCGTCCGGCTCGTCCCACCTTCGACAGCAACGCAGGCGTCGACGAAACGGGGCACGTCGTGGCTCGGGATCATGTCGAGGCTTGTCACATGGGCGTAGTCGGAAAGCGCAACCGTCTGCACGGAGACTTCACCTTCGCTGACCCAGCCATGCTCGGAGAGCCAGGCGGTGACGGGCTGCGGGCAAAGCGGTGTCTGCTTCACCACCATGCCCGTCCCGGCATCGGCATACCAGGCCGCAATGCGCGCCATGCGCTCGCCAATATCGCGCGTGTCACCGGGATCGAGCGGCACGAGGCAATTGGCCCGGCGCGACGCATGTCCGGGCGTCAGACGCTTCTGCCAGCTTCCCTCATATTCGACCGTTTCAGCCGGCCAGGCGCGAAACCCGGCCGCCTCAAGCCGCCGAACGGCGGGAAGACTCGCCATCCGTTCAGCTCCGATAATCGCCGTTGATGGCGACGTATTCCTTGGTGAGATCACAGGTGTAAACCGTTGCCTTGCCGTTTCCGAGACCGATATCGGCGCGAATGGCGATGTCTTCCTTTTCCATGACGGCGGTCGTTGCCGCCTCGGAATAATCCGGATCGCGTTCTCCATCCACAGCGACCCGAACGTCGCCGAACCAGATTGCGAGCCTGTCTCGATCTGCCATTTCGCCGGACTTGCCGACCGCCATGACGACACGGCCCCAGTTGGCGTCCTCGCCGGCAACGGCCGTCTTGACGAGCGGAGAATTGGCGATCGAAAGCGCAATGCGCTTGGCCGCCGCATCGCTTTCAGCGCCCGTCACGGTGACGGCCACCATCTTGCGGGCACCCTCGCCATCACGGACGACCTGCAACGCCAGATCCATGAGAAGATCGTTCAGCGCAGCCTTGAAGCCATCAAGCCGCGCATCGTCCGCCGCCTCGATTTTCGGCTGACCATCGGCCGCTGCCGCGCCCGTCGCGAAGAGAAGCAGCGTATCGGAAGTGGACGTGTCGCTATCGACGGTCACCGAGTTGAACGACGGGCCGACACCGGCCGACAAGAGGCCCTGAAGGGCCGCCGGCGCGATATCGGCATCGGTGGCGACGAAAGACAGCATCGTCGCCATGTCGGGCGCGATCATGCCCGCACCCTTCGCGATCCCATTGATCGTGACCTTGACGCCGGCGATATCGGCAGAGCGGGTCGCGACCTTCGGATAAGTGTCCGTGGTCATGATCGCCTTGGCGGCTTCGTACCAGAAGTCCTGCGTGCCGTCTTTTGCCAATGTGTCAAGCACACCGGCAAACTTGGTTGCGTCCAGCGGTTCTCCGATCACGCCGGTCGAAGCCAGAAAGACCTCGCTTTCCCGGCATCCTGCGGCGGCGGCGGCGGACTTTGCCGTCAACGCGGTGGCTTCACGGCCCTTCTTGCCCGTGAAGGCATTGGCATTGCCAGAGTTCACGACAACGGCGCGTGCAACGCCCCCGGCGAGATTTTGCCGGCAGAAATCGACCGGAGCGGAGGGGCAGCGCGAGCGTGTAAAAACGCCGGCAACGGCCGCGGGCTGGTCAAAGATCATCATCAGCACATCGGTGCGGCCCTTGTACTTGATGCCGGCAGAGGCTGTTGCCATGCGCAGGCCGCGAAGCGGCGGCATGGCGGGCACGGATTTGGGAGCGAGCGGAGAGACGGTGGTGGACATCTGACTTCCATCAAAACACGATAAGCAAAGACGGCGGCGGGGCCCCGCAAGGCCCCGCTTCACAACAGATTACTGCTGCGGCTGCTGTTCCTTGCTGATCTCTTCGTAGCCCTTCTTCAGGTTCTCATCCACGATGTCGATCTTGGCGCCTTCCTTGGCCTTGGCAAGCAGCGCAATATACTTGTCGCGCATGACCAGTTGGCGGATCTGATCCTTCACCTGATCAATCGTCGGGGGCGGAGCCATCCGCTTGTCCTCAACCTTGATGACATGATAGCCGAACTGCGTCTTCACAGGCGTCTTGGTATACTCGCCCTTGTTCAGCGCAAAGGCTGCATCTTCGAATTCCTTGACCATGCGACCCTTGCCGAAATAACCCAGATCGCCGCCTTCGGATTTATTCGGGTCGGAGGACTTTTCCTTGGCAAGTTCAGCAAAATCCTTGCCGGCATCCAGCTCCTTGATGATCGCCTTGGCTTCGTCTTCGGTCTTCACCAGAATGTGGCGGGCGTGGATTTCCTCCTGCGGCGGGATCTTCTTGATCTCGGCATCATAGCGCGCCTTGATCTCATCGTCGGTCACCGTGTTGACAACGTATTTGCGGAAATAGGCGTTGTGCAGTTCGCGCTCGCGCAGGAACTCGAGACGCTTCTTGAAGTCGTCCGTCTTGTCCAGACCATCGGCTTCGGCCACCTTGGCAATGGCCTTCACGTCGATGGCGGCCGAAAGAGCGGCCAGCTTCTTCTGGTCGTCAGGAAGCTGTGCGAGCTGCGGATCGAGATTGGCAATCCCGAGATCGATGTCCGACTGGTGGATTTCCTGATCGCCAACCTTGGCGACGACCGGGTCGGTGTCGGCAGCATAAGCTGCACCCGACAGACCGACTGCGGCAACGAGTGCCGCGAAGAGCATTTTCTGGCGATGGAACATGTTCAAACCTTTCAAGATCCGGGGCTGACCGGGATCAGCGGCCCTTGCGCGAAGTCACGGCCACCTGAATGTGGCGTTTTGATAGCAGTCAGCGGCCCCGGAACCTCGGCTCGCGCGCGGCAGCGGATAAACGCGCCATCACGAGCCCGCGAGTGCGGACATCCTTTCACCGGGTCCAGCCAGATTGAGCTAAGCACCTCAGGATGAAAGATTTTTTGCCCTCATTTCCCGCGATCACGGAATTTTCGCCATAAAGGACTGAGAAACCCCGCAAAGCGCCTGCCCGCAAGGGCCGTTGACATCACTTGCCCCCCCTCTTATCTGTCACGCAACTTCGCGTCCAGATGGGTTTCTGGGCTGAGCGCGGTTCCTGCCTCTTTTTTGGAGGTGGCAGGCGCCGCGACAAGCAAACCAAACGAGAAAGGACCATCCTGATGGTCAGCCTTGGCGGCATCGCCCGCAAACTTTTCGGCTCCTCAAACGATCGCCGCATCAAGTCCTATCGTCCGGACGTCGCCGCCGTTGGCGCCCTGGAAGACAGCATGAAAGCCTTGAGCGACGCTGAACTGGCCGCAAAGACAGCTGAATTCAAGGCGCAGCTCGCTGAAGGCAAGACCACGGACGATCTGGTTGTCCCCGCCTTCGCGGTGGTGCGCGAGGCGGCCCGTCGCTCGCTTGGCATGCGCCCCTTCGACGTACAGCTCATGGGCGGCATGATCCTTAACGACGGTGCCATCGCCGAAATGAAGACGGGTGAAGGCAAGACGCTTGTCGCGACGCTCGCCGTCTACCTCAATGCGCTCGCCGGCAAGGGCGTGCATGTGGTGACCGTCAACGACTATCTCGCCAGCCGCGACGCGCAGCAGATGAGCAAGCTTTACGGGTTCCTGGGACTTTCGACAGGCGTCATCGTTCACGGTCTGGACGACGAACAGCGCAAGGCGGCCTATGCCTGCGACATCACCTATGCGACCAACAACGAACTCGGCTTCGACTATCTGCGCGACAACATGAAGTTCGAACGCGGCCAGATGGTTCAGCGCGGCCATTACTACGCCATTGTCGACGAAGTGGACTCGATCCTCGTTGACGAAGCCCGCACGCCGCTGATCATTTCCGGTCCGCTCGACGACCGCTCCGATCTCTACAACACGATCGATGCCTTCATTCCGATGCTGTCGGAAGGCGACTATGAAATCGACGAGAAGCAGCGCTCCGCCAACTTCTCCGAAGTCGGCACGGAAAAGCTCGAAAACCTGCTGCGCCAGGCCGGCCTGCTCAAGGGCGAGAGCCTCTACGACATCGAGAATGTCGCGATCGTCCACCACATCAACAATGCGCTGAAGGCCCACAAGCTCTTCACCCGCGACAAGGACTACATCGTCCGCAACGGCGAAATCGTCATCATCGACGAATTCACCGGCCGCATGATGCCGGGCCGCCGCTATTCGGAAGGCCAGCACCAGGCGCTGGAAGCCAAGGAAAAGGTGCAGATCCAGCCCGAGAACCAGACGCTCGCCTCGATCACCTTCCAGAACTATTTCCGCATGTATGACAAGCTCGCCGGCATGACCGGTACGGCCTCGACGGAAGCGGAAGAATTCGCCGACATCTATAATCTCAGCGTCATCGAGGTTCCGACGAACCTGCCGATCAAGCGTATCGACGAGGATGACGAGGTCTATCGCACGGCGGAAGAGAAGTACCAGGCGATCATCACCGAGATCAAAGCCTCGCACGAGAAGGGCCAGCCCGTTCTCGTCGGCACGACCTCGATCGAGAAATCGGAACTGCTTGCAGAACTCCTGCGCCGCGCCGGTTTCGACAAGTTCGCGGTTCTGAACGCCCGCTACCACGAGCAGGAAGCCTTCATCGTCGCGCAGGCCGGTGTGCCGGGTGCCGTGACGATCGCCACCAACATGGCCGGCCGCGGCACCGACATCAAGCTCGGCGGCAACGCCGAGATGCGCATCGAGCAAGAACTCGGTGACCTGCCGGAAGGACCTGAGCGCGAGGCTGCCATCAAGGCCATCGAGGCCGAAGTGCAGGTACTGAAGGAAAAGGCGCTCGCCGCCGGCGGTCTCTACGTTCTGGCGACCGAACGTCACGAAAGCCGCCGCATCGACAACCAGTTGCGCGGCCGCTCCGGCCGTCAGGGCGACCCCGGCCGCTCGAAGTTCTACCTCTCGCTTCAGGATGACCTGATGCGCATCTTCGGCTCCGAGCGCATGGACGGCATGCTGCAGAAGCTGGGCCTCAAGGACGGCGAAGCCATCGTCCATCCCTGGATCAACAAGGCGCTGGAACGCGCCCAGAAGAAGGTCGAAGCCCGCAACTTCGACATCCGCAAGAATCTCCTCAAATATGACGACGTGCTGAACGACCAGCGCAAGGTCATCTTCGAACAGCGCATCGAAATGATGGATTCGGAAGACCTGTCGGAAATCATGACCGACATGCGCCACGAAGCCATCGACATGATCGTTGAGAAGCATATCCCCGAGCGCGCCTATGCCGAACAGTGGGATGCTGCGGGCTTGAAGGCGAGCATTGCCGAAATCCTCAACCTCGACGTTCCTGTCGAGGAATGGATCTCCGAGGAAGGCATTGCGGAGGACGACGTCCGCCAGCGTCTCATCGAGCTGTCCGACAAGGCCGCAGCCGAGAAGGCCGAGCGTTTCGGTCCGGAAATCACCACCTATGTCCAGCGCTCCATCCTGCTGCAGACGCTGGATGGTCTGTGGCGCGAGCATATCGTCAACCTCGACCACCTGCGCTCCGTTGTCGGTTTCCGCGGCTATGCCCAGCGCGATCCTTTGCAGGAATACAAGTCGGAAGCTTTCGAACTCTTCCAGACGCTGCTCACCAACATGCGCCAGGTCGTGACCAGCAACATGTCGCGCGTGGAAATCGTGCAGGAGCAGCAGCAGGAGCTGCCTCCTATGCAGGCGCACCACATCGATGGCACCACGGGTGAAGACGAATTCTCCGCCGTGCAGGCCCTCATGGCTGCCGCGCCCGACACCGAACGCGATCCGAACCAGCCCTCGACCTGGGGCTATGTCGGCCGCAACGAGCCCTGCCCCTGCGGTTCGGGCAAGAAGTACAAGCACTGCCACGGCGCGCTGAACGCCTGATCGGCCGGAAAGACGGTATCGAAACGCCTTGCAGCCCGCGCTGCGGGGCGTTTTCTGTCGAAGTTCAGGATTTCAGATAGTCCCTGTAAGCCGCAATCGTCTTTCGCAAGCCCTCATCGAAGTCAAAGGCAGGTTTCCAGCCAAGGACATCCCGCGCCTTGGCGCAGGAAAGCTGCATATCCGGAATCTCCGATCTCGCGGTGTCGTTGATGACAATTTCCGGCTCCACGTTCATCAGCGAACCGATGCGGGAAATCAGCTCCAGCATGGTCAAATTGGCCTCCAGCGAGAAGTTGAACGCCTCGCCAAAGCCGTCTGAAGCGCGGCTAAATTGCTCGATCAGCAGATGGTTCACCAGAACGGCATCCTCGATGTAAAGGAAGTCACGCGTGAAGCGCCCGCTGGAGCGCAGCGTAACCGCCTGACCTTCCAGCAACTGTTTGATCGTGAACGGAATGATACGGTTGAAGTTGAAATCGTAGCCGCCGAAATAATTGCCGCAGCGCACCGTCACGGTCTTCAATCCATACTGCTTCGCATAGGTCGCTGTCAGGTGTTCCTGCGCCACCTTCGCCACCTCGTAGATATGCGTCGGCATCAGCGGCATATCTTCCGTAAAGGGGATCGCATTGCCGGAATAGACCTTGTCGGTCGTATGCGAGATGAACAGCGTCTGCGGGCTTGAACGGCGAAGCGCATCCAGAAGGTTAAGGGTCGAGCGCGCGCTCACCTCGAATGTCAGCGCTGGGTTCTGCGCGGCCAGCGTGACATCGCCCACCGCCGCCAGATGGATGATTACATCCGGCCCAACCCGATCTACAAGTTCCTCGACCTCCTGAGGATCAAGGAGATCGACGCGCGCCTCCTCGCACCGCCTGTCGAGACTGCGCATGTAATATTGCGCCAGATCATTTTTCCGGATGGAGCTGCCGGGATTGAGAGCGGCAACGACACGGTCGCCCCTCTCCAGAAACGACGAAACAAGCCAGCCGCCAAGAAAGCCGGTGGCTCCCGTCAGGAGGATCGTCTTCTTGCTTGCCGAGCCGTCAACCATCGGAAATCTCCTCTCTTTCTGAACGAATATCTAAACAGGTCGGTCAGGAATAGCGAGGCGACAAAACCCTTTCTTAACGCTGAATATGCAAGTCTTCTCATGAGCCTCCAGACAAGATGGATCATGACGACGTTCGAAGATTTGGACAAGACGCCGGATGCGCACGGACAGGCGCGTTTGCGGCAAATCGTGGCAATGCTGATCGTCGTCCTCAAGGGCGGCGATGCGCAGGCTCGTGCCCAGCGCATGGCCTTGGCGGCTTTTGCCATCCGCGTGGTCAGCGCGGCCATTGCCTTCATATCCCAGATCATCCTCGCCCGACTGATGGGCAACTTCGAATATGGCCTCTTCACCTTTGTCTGGGTGATGACGATCCTGATCGGCAACCTCTCCTGTCTCGGCTTTCACACGACGATCATCCGCTTCCTGCCGGAATATCGTGAAGTCGGCGCGCATGCCGAAATCCTCGGCCTGACCTCGACAGCCCGCCTCTTCGCCATGTCGGTGGCAACGGTGATCGGCGCAGCCGGATTGATCGCCCTGCATCTGCTCGGGGACCGGATTCAGTCCTATTACGTCATGCCGCTTTTTCTAGGTGTTTTCGCGCTGCCCATGGTGGCGCTCGGCGATGTGCAGGAGGGCACCGGCCGCGCCAACAGCTGGCCGATCGCCGCGCTGATGCCGACCTATATCATCCGTCCTTTGCTGATCCTGATGTTCATGGGGATCGCGGTCGGATCGGGTCATCCGCCAACCGCCCATACGGCCATGATTGCTGCACTGGCGGCCGTCTATCTGACGTCGGTCGGCCAGTTCATCTTCGTCATCACCCGTATCGGAAGGCACTACCCCTCCGACAGCAGAACCATCGATTTCGGCAACTGGTTCAGGGTCGCCGTTCCGATCTTCTTCATCGAGGGCTTTCTCTACCTGCTGACCAACTCGGATGTCGTCATCGTCGGTTTCTACCTGAACCCTGCCGACGTCGCGATCTATTTCGCTGCCGCCAAGACAATGTCGCTCGTCCACTTCGTCTTCTTCTCCGTCAAGGCCGCCGCCAGCGCCCGTTTCTCGACCCTCTGGGCCGCCGGCGACAAGGACGGCCTGGCGCATTTTGCGCATCAGACAGCCCGGTGGAGCTTCTGGCCATCGGTGGCCATCGGCCTGTTCGTCCTTCTTGTCGGCAAGCTGCTTCTGTCCCTGTTTGGCCATGCCTTTGTCGCTGGCTATCCGCTTCTCGCGGTTCTGCTCGTCGGAATTCTGGCCAAGGCGTCCATCGGCCCCGGCGAGGCTCTGCTCGCCATGGTCGGCGAACAACGGCGCTGCGTGGCCATCTATGTCACAGCGCTGGCGGTCAATCTGGGGCTGAACATGACTCTGATCCCGCTCTATGGGCTTTACGGTGTCGCCATCTCAACGTCGGGCGCCATGATATTCGAGGCCTTGGCCCTTCACATCACGATCCGCCGCAGATTGGGCATCTCGCTCTCCGCCTTTGCCTTCAACGCGGCCAAATCAGTCAATCGAGGTCAGCCATGATCGATCCCGCCTTTCCGCACCAGGCTGCATCGAGCACCACATCTGCAGAGATGTCGGAGGAATTCGTTCGCGAAACCCACAAGATCGAAATCGGGCGACCCGGTCGCGCCCTTTACTTCTACGACGCCCATGCCGGATTTGAGTTGCAGAGCGAACTCGACTACCTGTCAAATCGGGTCGTGGAAGCCAATGTCTTCTTTGCCGGACAATTTCTTGCCCCGGCCCTGCCTCGCCTCGAGGAGCGTCGGGTTCGTCTGGCCATCCTGCGTGACGTCGAGGGCCGAAAGCGGGCCCGTTTCCTCATGCCCTTCTCGGTCGAACGTCCCGGCCTCGGGATCGGGTCACCGATCATCCGCGTCTGGGCCAATCATTTTGCGCCGCTCGGCACCCCGCTGATCGATGCTGAAGGCGCGGCAGAAAGCATCGACAACGTGCTGGAGGCCCTTGGCAACCCCGGCGCCGCCCTGCCGCAGGTCCTGGTCATCCCGGACCTCAAGCTCAACCGGCCCGCCGCTCAACTCATCCGCGCCATCGCCATGAGCCGGAACCTGCCGCTCGCCACGACCGACGAGAGAGAGCGACCCATGCTGGAAAGTCTCCTCGACGGCGAGGCCTATTTGAGCGAGACGATTTCTTCCAAGCATAATCACGAGATGCGTCGCCAGTGGCGCAAACTGTCCGAAAGGGGCAATGTCAGCTACAATGTCGCCCGCCAGCCGCGCGACGTGACGAGGAGGATGGAAGAATTCCTGCTGCTCGAAGCCCGCGGCTGGAAAGGCAAGGAAAAGACCGCCCTTACCATGGATCGGCTGCGTTCGGCCTTTGCACGTGAAGCAGTCTACAATCTCGCGCAGGCCGACAAGGTGCGCATCCACACGATCGATCTCAATGACCAGGCGATCGCCTCGCTGATCGTTTTCTTGAGCGGGGGTGAGGCCTACACCTGGAAAACGGCCTATAACGAGACCTATGCTGACTGTTCGCCGGGTAAGATCCTCATGTCGAAGGTCACGGAATGGCATCTTGATGACGCCAACATCGTTCGCACCGATTCGCTGGCCGTCCCCGACCACCCGGTCATGAGCAGGCTTTGGCGCGAACGCGAAAAGATGGCGACGCTGATCGTCGGGCTGCAGCCGAACCGCGATCGCGACGTTCGTCAGATCGCTAGCCAGCTTCACCTCTACCAGAACACGCGCAATGTCGCACGCAAGCTGCGCGACCGCATCATGTCGCTGCGCGGGCGGGGCTGATCCCCAGGAGCTTGGAACGCAGGCGCACGCTCCGTCCGTGAAGTTTCAGGCACGGCCGCGGAGTTCCCGGCGGATGACCTTGCCGGTCGTCGTCATGGGAAGCGCCTCGAGAAATTCGATCTCGCGCGGATATTCATGCATGGAAAGACGATGCTTGACCCATTCGCGTATCTGCACCGTCAGTTCAGGCGTCCCGGCAATGCCGTCCTTGAGAACCACGAAGGCCTTCACGATCTCGGTCCGTATGAGATCCGGCTTGCCCACCACCGCCGCCAGTCGCACTGCCGGATGGCCGAGGAGGCAATCTTCGATCTCGCCGGGCCCTATCCGATAACCGGATGACGTGATCACATCGTCATCGCGGCCGAAAAATTCGAAATAGCCGTCCTCATCCATGAAGCCCTGGTCGCCCGTCGTCATCCAGTCGCCGATGAACTTGCTTTCCGTCGCTTCCGGATTGTTCCAATAGCCAAGGAACATGACGGGGTCCGGCCGCCGAACGGCGACCTGCCCGACCACGCCCGGCGCCACGACATTGCCGCTCTCATCGATGACCGCGACGCAGTGTCCCGGAACCGGCTTGCCCATGGACCCGGATTTCGTCACGCCGTAACGCGCGCTGGCGGAAAGCACGAAATTGCACTCCGTCTGGCCATAGAATTCGTTGACCGTAATGCCCAGATGGGTCCGCGCCCACTCGTAGGACTCGCGCCCCAGGGATTCGCCGGCGGAGCCGATGGTCCTAAGCTTCAGGTCAAAGCGCGCCAGGGGATTCTCGACCGGCCGCAGCAGTCGCAACGCCGTGGGCGGAATGAAGGCGTTGCGAACACCCATATCCGCCATGATGCGGAAGGCCATCTCCGGATCGAACTTCTGCCCTGGCGACGAAACCACCGGGACGCCAAGCAGCAACGCGGGCAGCAGGCAGTTCAGAAGGCCGCCGGCCCAGGCCCAATCGGCCGGCGTCCACATCTTGTCACCCGGCTGGCCGAGCCCCGAATGCGCGAACTGGATGCCCGGCATATGGCCCGCCAGCACGCGGTGCCCATGCAATGCGCCTTTCGGCGGGCCGGTCGTTCCCGATGTATAGATCATCAGGGCAGCATCGTCCGGACCGGTCCCGGCTTGCTCGACGAGTGGCGGGTATTCCGCCAACAAGCGCTCGAAACTCAAGGCCCCCTCATCCTCGTCATCGACGAGGATGATCTGCCTGAGATTTGGCAATGTGCCGCGAATGTCCTTCAACTTCGCCAGGCCGAACCGGTTCGTCAGGATGACTTCGGCGCCGGAATCATTGAGGCGATATTCGATGGCATCCGCGCCGAAGAGCAGCGCCAGCGGCAAAGCGACCGCCGCGATCTTGTAGGCAGCGACATGAGCGATGACCGTCTCGAAGCCCTGCGGCAACAGGATCGCGATGCGGCTGCCCCGCGCGACGCCGAGAGCACGAAAGGCGGCGGCGAGACGCGAGGAACGGTCGGACAATTGACCATATGTCAGGCTGAGATGATCGCCATCGGGGTTGAAATGCTCCAGGCATATCCTGTCGGGTTCGCGAGCGGCCCAATGGTCGCTGACAACGCGGCCGATATTGAAGTCTTCGGGAATGTCCCAGACGAAATCCCGGACAAGCCCTTTATAAGTCTCGCGTGACGGCAACAGCATGAAACATGGATCCCTTGTGCGCTGCGCAATAGCACCGAAAGCGCCAAAGGATCAAGCTTGAACGATTTTCAAGGCTTGAGACGGGCCACGAGAACCGTCTGCAATCGCCCGGAAACATTGGTGTTCCACGCCGTAAAGGAGCCCAGTTCGACAAGCCGCCCTGCATGGTCGAGCGCCTTCAGCGCGTCATATTCCTCCCGCGTCGCAACAAGAGCATGCTCTCCGGGAGCGGAAAGGAAGGCCATGCGGCCCGCCTGGTCGGAGGGAATGTCGCGAATGGGGCTTTCGAGCGGCCAGCCCAGATAAAAGACGAGGCTGGGCTCGAGATAATCGGCGTCGAAGACAGGCGTCCCGGGCTTGAACTCCTTGCGCAGCAATTCCGCCACAGGCTTTGACAGCTTGATATCCTTTTCAAGGACCGGAATGACAAGGAGGAACATGCTCTCCATCAGCAGCACGACGGAGACGAGCGCCAGGCGCATCGCGTTTTCGAATTCGCCCAGCCGATGCAAAAGCGAGATGCGGAATGCGAAGCCGATGCAGCCAAGCGCGATCACGACGAGCGCGATCTTCAACAGCAGCGTCGGCGCCAGCACGACAACGGCGAAAAGGGCAGCAGCAAGGCCGGCGATCTGCAGGATGTAAAGCCAGCGGCCGATGCGAAGCGACGAGATACCCCCCTGCAGGCTGCCGGCAATGACACCGCCGGCGGCGATGGCGAAAGCAGGAATCATCGGCTCGATGTAATGCGGCAGCTTTGTCGCGGCCAGCGAGAACATGATGAAGCCTGGGGCCATCCAAGATAGCAGGAAGAGCCGCGGTGAAGGTCTGGCGGCCGAAGTCGGGCGGCGCGAAACGCCGACAAGGGCCGCCGGCAGGAACAGCGTGGCCGGCATGAAACCAATGATGAGCGTCGGGATATAGGCCGGAAGGAAGGCGAGGTAACCGAGCAAGCCCGGCGCGCCATGGCGCTGCATCGGCTTCAGGGCCCGGCCGATCACGTGCTCGCCAATCCCAGTCTGCAGCATTTCTCCATTGCTCATGTTGTTAGCCGGCACGGCCCAGAGCAGAAAGATGCCGACGCCCACGAAGGTAGCCACGGCCAGGACCAGCATCTGCCAGAAAGGTGCTCTTTCACCGCTTCGGGACAGGAGCCAGGTGATGGCGACCGCCGGGACGATGATGGCGGGTCCGACGGGTCCCTTGGTCAGCATCGCCAGCGACACCGCGACAAGAAACACCGCGGCCTTGCCCCAGAACCCGTCCCGGTCCTGCATGATCGCCAGGAACGCCCAGAGTGCCAGGCAGATGAAGGCCACCAGCACCGCATCAAGCATGGCCGTGATGCCGAGATAGATGGTCAGCGTCGATGAGGCGAAGACCAGCATTGACCAGAGGCCGGCGCGGCGGCCGAAGAGCCGGTTTGCGATCAGGAAGATCAGGAAAGCCGACGCTGCGGTGGCCGGAGCGGACGCGAAGCGCGCGCCAAACTCGTTCTCGCCGAAAATCTTCATGAAGAAGGCCATCAGCCAATAGATCAGCGGCGGCTTATCAGGAAAGACGGCGTCGTTGTAAGTCGGCAGAATCCAGTTGTGGGATTGCAGCATCTCGACGGCTGCACGCGCATAGAAAGCCTCGTCTCGATCCCAGAACATCGTCGTCGGCATCAGCGTCATGAGAAAGAGCGCGATGGCGACCGAAATCAGGAAGGGGAGCCAGAGACTGCCGGAACGGTCAGCCGGAGAGTTCGCGTCAGCGCTCATCTAAACCTCGAAAATCTGTGCCGTCTCCGGCGTCGGCGGTCTTTTAGTGCGCTCCCGAGCAAATTGAAAGGAAAAGCTCTCAGCTTGCTGAAGACGCGGGAAGTTCACAGGTGCGTGGTATCAGGTAACGGCGTGCAGAAATGGGGCCGACGATCACGTTCACGTAAAAGTCGCCGGGCCACGCCAGGACCGGGATAAGGACGCCGTCCGGACGCCAGGTCGGGCAGCCACCCGCGCCGGCAAACTGTGACATGGCAACAAAACCGCCGAACAGCAGGTAGAGAACAGCGCCGGCAATCAGCGCATTCCAGCGCATGCCCAGAAAAACGAACAGGCCCGTCATGAGCGCCAGCGCGACAAGGGACAACAGCACCATCATCGCGACATTCGGCATGAACATGGCACCTCTGGGTTCGGGGGTGAAAGCCGGTGGTGCCCCATGCCGGGGTCGAACCAGCACTCCTTGCGGAACTCGATTTTGAGTCGAGCGCGTCTACCAATTCCGCCAATGGGGCATCATCCGCAGCATCATGCGAAGCACGGCCGGGACGCGCGGACTATACGGACGGGCCACCGCCGGTCAACCGGAAAATGTCATCCGGAGCTCACCTTTGCATCCAAATTGACGAACTGTTGAACAGCAGCCGAATTTACAGCACTGCCAAAGCCCGCTATTGCAGCACAGCAAAATGGCAACCAGCCCGACCGACACACAGGCGAAGGACTTCCATGCTCCGCAGACTTTATGACTGGACGATCTCGCTGGCCGCCAAGAAAAGCGCCGAAGTCTGGCTCGCCATCATCGCCTTCGTCGAAAGCTCATTCTTCCTCGTACCGGCCGATGTGCTCTTCCTGCCGATGTCGCTGGCCCGTCCGGAGCGCGCATGGCGCTACGCGCTCGTTGCCACCGTCGCCTCCGTGCTCGGCGGCATACTCGGCTGGTATATCGGCCATTACGCGTTTGAGGCTGTCGCAAAGCCTGTTCTCGAATTTTATGGCAAGCTTGAAACATTCGAGCGTCTGAAGGCCGAAACCGGCTTCGGCATGATCGTCCTCCTGCTGATCACCTCCGGTCTGGCCCACCTGCCGCCGATCAAGGTTGTGACCATCCTGGCTGGCGTAGCCGATGTGAACCTCGGCCTTTTCATCATCACGGCCATCGTTGCGCGCGGTACGCGCTTCTTCCTGCTCGCTGCTCTGCTGAAAATCTACGGCGAACCGATCCGCGAATTCATCGAAAAGCGGCTCGGCCTGATCGCCGGCGCGGTCGCAGCCCTCCTCATCATCCTCTATCTGATCCTGCATTACCTTCACACATCCTGACGATCGGCAAAGCCATGAACGCCTCTGCAAAGCCTCAATTTCTCCCCGCGATCATTCTCGCCGTGGTCATGGCGGCAACCGTCGGAACGGCGCTGGGCTTCCAGTATATCGGTGGCTATATCCCTTGCGCGCTCTGCTACATGGAACGCGAGCCCTACTATTACGCGATCCCGGTCGCGATCGTGGCCGCGATCGCAGCGCTCATCAACATGCCGGGCTGGATCGTCAAGGCGCTGATCGCCATCGTCATGATCGCCATGCTGATCGGCGCGGGCCTGGGGACTTATCATGCGGGCGCCGAATGGGGCTTCTGGCCCGGCCCGTCGACCTGCTCGACCCCGGTCAATGCCGTGACCAAGGATGCCGGCAACCTGCTGAGCGACCTGAACTCCGTCCACGGCCCCTCCTGCACGGAAGCCGCGCTGCGTGTGCTGGGGCTTTCCTTCGCAGGCTGGAACGTCGTTGCCAGCCTCATCCTCGCCGCCATCGCCGCTTGGGGCATCCGCCGCAAGGGTTGAGACTTCGAATTCGATTGATTTGCAATTTCGCGCCGGCGCGGCGTATTTCAGCCCTACCGCCCGCCGTCAAGACATGAAGAAAATTGCACATCCGCAACGGTGCCGATTTCAGATCAGAAATTCCCCTGGATGAGGCGAAAACGGTGCTGCCAAGAACCGGAGCGGAGCGTACTTGAATGTACGTGAGCACCGGAAGCGCAGGCAGCGCCGTTTACAGACCATCCCGGCGGATTTATATCTGAAATCAGGGTTGGAGTTCGCTGTCCCAGTAGAGATAATCCATCCAGCTTTCATGCAGATAGTTCGGCGGGAAGAAGCGGCCGTTATTGTGCAGTTCCTGCACGGTCGGGTGCCAGGGCTTCTGACGCGGATGCATGCCCGCCTGATGCGGCAGCTTGGAGCCCTTGCGCAGATTGCAGGGCGCGCAGGCGGTCACGATATTGTCCCAGCGGGTCTCGCCGCCATGGGCGCGCGGGATGAGGTGATCGAAGGTGAGTTCGTCCTCCGATCCACAATACTGGCATTCGAACTTGTCGCGCAGGAAGACGTTGAAACGCGTAAAGGCAGGATAGCGCGCCGGCTTTACATAGCTTTTCAGGCAAACCACGCTCGGCAGGCGCATGGAAAAGGTCGGCGAGGAGACGGCGTGATCGTATTCCGCGATGATATTCACGCGGTCAAGAAAGACCGCCTTGATCGCGTCCTGCCAGGACCATAGCGACAAGGGATAATAACTCAGTGGCCTGTAATCCGCGTTGAGCACCAGCGCGGGCAAGGACTGCGGTGAGACTGCAATCGTCAAGGCGTTCTCCTGATCGATTCGGCATCTGCAATTCCTATACTAGGCTTGTTTTGACGCTATTGTGAAGCCCCCGCGAAAAGCCGGAATTACTCCTCTTTCCCGTGGCTTGCGCCTTCGCAAAAAGAGCCTAGCCAAGAGGATCGGCTGCCCGGCGCAACTGCCGGGAATAGAAGGCCCAGAAGAGCCGCGCCGCGACAGATCGCCACGGCGACCAACATTCGGCGAAGCTCGCAAGCCTGCGGCCGTTTATTTTCTCGTCATGCGCAAAAGCACGATGAACCGCATGGACCAGGGCAATATCCCCCACCGGAAAGATATCCGGATGGCCGGCACAGAACATCAGATACACCTCTGCCGTCCAGGGCCCGACACCCTTGACTGCAGTCAGATGCGCCATTGCGTCAGACGTATCCATACGGCAGACCGCTTGCAGATCGAGCTGCCCGACGCGCTCGGCATCGGCGATGGCCAACAAGGTCGAAGCCTTGGCGCGCGAGAGGCCAACACCAAACAGGCCGTCAGCGCCAAGGGCCATTACACTGGTCCCACTCACCTCACCGCCCACCTTTTCCGCAAGCCGACCGAAAATTGCAGATGCAGACGCCTTGGAGACCATCTGCGAGACGACAATTTCGGCAAGCCCGCAAAAGCCCGCCGGCTGCAGGCGCAAAGGAACCGGTCCGGCTCGCGCAATAATGTCGCCCAGCCGTGGATCGAGCGCGACGAGTGCATCAAGCCCCGCAGCGATATCAAGCTCGCTCGTAATCGGCTTCACACACCCTCCTTGGCACCAGCCGGAATTTCTGAAATGAAACGCTATGCCCGAAAAGCCTGCGACCACGCCACCCGTTTTCCGCTTTGCACCGAGCCCGAATGGCTATCTTCATCTTGGCCATGCGCTCTCGGCGCTTTTGAACCACGAGATGGCGAAGGCCGCGAACGGTCGTCTGCTGCTTCGTATCGAAGATATCGATATCGCCCGCTGCAGGCCGGAATATGAACAGGCCATCCACGAAGATCTTGGCTGGCTGGGCATAGACTATGAACATCCCGTGCGTCGGCAGTCTGAACATACAGAGGCATACGCCCAAGCACTCGACCGGCTCAAGGCGATGTGTCTGGTCTACCCTGCCTTCATGAGCCGCGGCGAGGTGAAACGCTTCGTCGCCGACGAGGAGGCAACGGGCAAGCAATGGCCCCGGGATCCCGACGGCGCGCCGCTCTATCCACCCCTTGATCGGAACCTGTCTCAGGCGGAAGCAGAGGCGCGTATTGCTGCTGGCAGACTGCATGTCTGGCGGCTCGATATGGCGAAGGCACTGGCGGCGACCGGACAGACGCTTTCCTTCGTGGAGACCGGCCCGACCTACGCCGGGACGCTCGCTCTTGACCCGGCCATCTGGGGCGACGTCATGCTGTGGCGATGGGACGCGCCTTCAAGCTACCATCTTTCCGTAGTGGTGGACGACGCGTTGCAGGTCGTCACGCATGTGGTGCGCGGCCTTGATCTTTTCGCCGCCACGCCGGTTCATCGCCTCCTGCAAGCACTGCTCGGCCTGCCCACCCCCGTCTACCACCATCACCGCCTGATCCTTGGCGAGGACGGCCGAAAGCTCTCCAAGAGCCAGGGCGACACGACACTAGCGGCGTTGCGCGCGTCCGGCCTCACGCCCCTCGACATCCGACACCTCGTGGGGCTCCGCTGAACGCGGCCGCACCGGCAGGATGCGTCCGCCCGGCCGGCCGAACATGCGGAAGACCTTGAACTTCATCATGGCCGCATTGATCTCGCCGCCGATGATGAAGATCACGCCGGTCATGTAGAGAAAAACCAGCACGATCATGATCGAGGCCAGTCCCGCATAGGTGCGGGTGTAGTTGGCGAAAGTCGAAATGTAATAGGCAAAGACATAGGCCGACAACGCCCAGGCAATCAGCGTGAAGGCAATGCCGGGGACAACCTGCAGAAACCGCCGACGCCCCGCCGGCATGTAGAGATGGACGATAAAAAGCGCGACCGTCAGAACGATGATCGTGCCCCAGACGCGCCAGCTCTCGATCACGTTGATGATCGTCGTCGTCCAGGGTAGCCAGCTTTCGACGTAACCGGCCGCAAGCGGCACCACGACGAGAAAGACGCTGACGGCAGCCAGCGCCAGCACCGCCGCCAGCACGTAGATGAGGCTGAGCGCGCGCGTGATATACCAGGGCCGCATCTCATGCACGCGATAGGCGCGGTTGAGCGAGATGCGCAGCGCCTCGATCCCGTTGGAGGCAAAATAGGCTGCCGCCAGGACCGAGATCGTCAACAGCCCCCCGTGCGGGATCGTCAGAACCTGCACGACTTCCTTCGCAATGGGCTCAGCAATCGTTTCCGGCCAGGTGTCGAAGATCAGGTGAACGGCGGTCTCCGCAAATTCCTTCGCGCCCAGGAAGGTCGCGAGCGTCGTGCCGAAAATCAGGAACGGAAAGATGGCGAGTAGTGAAGACAAGGCGACATGGCTCGCCATGGCCCAGCCGTCATCGTCGGTGAAGTGGTAGAGGGCGTCATAAAGCACCCTGTAGATCACTTTCACAAATACCGGCACCGGACCCCCGTCTTCGTCTTTGGTGATGGGCTCAGCTTTGCGAACCATGGCCATCTCGTTGCGTCACCTTCTCGAATATGGGAAATGCAGAAGACTTTGTACAGGAACCCTCCATGACATATGGCAAAACGATTTTGATCACCGGCAGTTCCACGGGCATCGGCGCATATTGTGCTCGCGCCCTGAAAGCCAAGGGCTGGCGCGTTTTGGCCTCCGTCCGGCGCGAAGAGGATCGGACGAGCCTGACGGCCGACGGCATTGAGACCTTTCTGATGGACTATACCGATCTCGACAGCATTCGCCGGCTTGTTGCGGATGTCAGCGCATGCACGGGCGGCACCCTTGATGCGCTCTTCAACAATGGCGCCTATGGACAGACAGGAGCCGTGGAAGACCTCACCGTGGAGGTCCTGAAAGCGCAGTTCGAAGCCAATTTCTTCGGCTGGCATGAACTCACCCGCCTTGTCGTCCCCATCATGCGCCGGCAGGGCCATGGCCGCATCGTACAATGCTCGTCCATTCTCGGCGTCGTTCCCGCACCCTATCGTGGCGCGTACACAGCCTCGAAATTCGCGCTCGAAGGCCTGTCCATTACCTTGCGAATGGAACTGGCCGATGCAGGCATTCACGTCTCGCTCATCGAGCCGGGCCCGATTGAATCCCGTTTTCTCGCCACCGCGCTCGACAAGTTCTTGGCAAACATCGACTACAGAAACTCGGTCCATGCCGCGTCCTACGAACGCCAGCTCCACCGCCTGAAAGGGGAGCGTCGCGCGAAAGGCAAGCTGGGGCCGGAGGCGGTCATGGCCGTTCTGGAAAAAGCCCTGACATCGACCAATCCAAAGGCGCATTATGGCGTAACCACTGTGGCCAGGCAGGGAATGCTTTTGAAAAAGCTGCTTCCTGCAGATATGTTTTACAGACTGATCTCAAGAGTCGGCTGAACGCCGCTGAAAAGGAAATGTCATGGGGGGATTCACCTATATTCTGGCGATCGTGTTCATGGTCGCGACCGCCCTCGTTCTGATCCGAGGCCTTTGGAACCTCCTGAAAGGCGGCAGCGGCAACACATCCAACAAACTCATGCAGATGCGCGTCGCGCTTCAGGCGGTCGCGGTCGCGCTGATCATGCTGACGCTGTGGCTGACCGGCGGAGGCCGTTGATCCGATATGGTAAAACTGAACAAGATTTATACGCGGACCGGCGATGACGGCACGACCGGCCTCGCCGGCGGCGACCGCGTGTCCAAGACAGACCTGCGTGTCGAGGCCTATGGCGTTGTGGACGAGACGAATTCCTTTGTCGGGGTTGCCCGCCTGTCGACCGCAGGCATGCCCAAGCTCGATGCAATCCTCGCAGCCATACAGAACGCGCTTTTCGATCTCGGCGCCGACCTTGCATCCCCCGGCACGCCGGAAGAACTCGGCTATGAGCCGTTGCGCGTCACGCAGAAGCAGGTCGATGATCTGGAACACGCCATCGATGCACTGAACGCGAACCTGCAGCCACTTAAATCCTTCGTGCTCCCCGGCGGCTCGCCGGCCTCTGCAGCGCTTCACGTCGCCCGCACGGTCTCGCGCCGCGCCGAGCGACTGATGGTGGCCCTGAACGCCCGCGAGCATGGCGCGATCAATCCCGCGGCGATGCGCTACATCAATCGCCTGTCCGACCTGCTCTTCGTCGCTGCCCGCGTCACCAACGACAATGGCGCGAGCGATGTGCTCTGGGTGCCGGGAAAGGACAGATAGCGCGATGTTCCTGCCGATCCACGACCAGATTGGCTTGAAATATATCAGGCGGGCCTATGTCAATTATACGCTGATCATCGCCAATATTCTGGTCTGGATCGTCCTGCGGCGAGAAACCGTGCTGGACCAGAACACGGTGCAGATGGCGCTCGGCTTCATTCCGGGCGTGATCTTCAATGGCGACCGGCTCGACCCAACCATTGCGCTTGTGCCAAGCTGGGCGACTTTCATCACCTATGCCTTTTTCCACATAGACTTCATGCACATCGCTGTGAACCTGCTGTTCCTCTTCGTGTTCGGCGACAACGTGGAAGATGCGCTCGGCCATGTTCGCTATGCCCTCTTCTATCTCGCCTGTGCCGCTTTCGGCGCCCTGATCCATGGCCTGACGGACCCGACATCCCAGATCCCGCTGATCGGCGCATCGGGTGCGATTTCCGGCGTGATTTCAGCCTATGTGCTCCTGCATCCCCGCGTCCGCGTCTGGGTGCTGGTGCTTTTTGGCATTCCCCTGCCGCTGCCGGCCTTCGTCCCGCTCCTGCTCTGGATCGGCGAACAATTCTATATGCTCGCCACCGACCCTGGCGGCATGGTTTCCTGGGGCGCGCATACTGGCGGCATTGTCGCCGGCGCGATCCTGGTCATCATCCTCAAACGGCCAGGCGTCGCGCTGCTGGACCGGAAGACGCCAAGCATCGAGCGACGCCCGGGCTAAAGCAATCCCAGCGAAAGTGGAAACCGGTTTCGCGTCCGGAATTGCGCAAAACAAAGAGATGGATCGTTTCAGCATTTCAAGGAAAGATTGAAACGATCTAGCCACCCCATGGCGGGGCCATCCGCAATCATTTTCTCATGGGTGAATTTCCAAGGCCTGAATTGTGCAGGCTTGAACATGATTGACCTTAACGTAAACGTAAGCTAGACAGTTTGCCAGACTTGGAGCAGCTGGGAGCCCTTGGCGGCTCATGCACACTCCGGGTGCCAAAAAAATCCCTCCGGCGAGGGGATACGCGTTGAATTTGGAGGAAAAACGCTTATCCATGTCGCCAACCGGCAATTGGCCGCGTGTGGATTAACGCATGTTCCTCCAGGAAGTTTGCGAAGGAAGGGCTCCATGAAGATTGTTGTGACAGTGAAGCGCGTTGTTGATTACAACGTGAAGATCCGCGTCAAGGGCGACGGCACGGGCGTTGAGCTCGCGAACGTCAAGATGTCGATGAACCCGTTCGACGAAATCTCCGTTGAAGAGGCGCTTCGCCTGAAGGAAGCCGGCAAGGCCGACGAAGTTGTCGTCGTGTCGGTAGGCCCGGCCAAGGCCGAGGAAACCATCCGCACAGCGCTCGCCATGGGCGCCGACCGCGGCATCCTGGTCGAGACGGAGGAAACCGTCGAGCCGCTCGCCGTCGCCAAGATCGTCAAGGGCGTCGTCGAAGCCGAACAGCCCGGCCTCGTCATCGTCGGCAAGCAGGCCATTGATGACGACTCCAACCAGACCGGCCAGATGCTCGCAGCCTTGCTGGGCTGGGCCCAGGGCACGTTTGCCTCGAAGGTCGAGATTGTCGATAGCTCCAAGGCCAACATCACCCGCGAAGTCGACGGCGGCCTGCAGACCATCGAAGTCAAGCTCCCGGCCATCGTCACCACCGACCTTCGCCTCAACGAGCCGCGCTATGCGTCGCTGCCGAACATCATGAAGGCCAAGAAGAAGCCGCTCGACAAGAAGTCGCCCGCCGACTACGGCGTCGACGTCTCGCCGCGCCTGAAGGTGCTGAAGACCGAAGAGCCGGGCGGCCGCAAGGCTGGCGTCAAGGTCAAGTCCGTGGGCGAGCTGGTCTCCAGCCTCAAGTCCGCTGGCGTCCTCTAAGTTTTGGGAAGGAGATAAGATCATGACCATTCTTCTCGTTGCCGACCACGACAACAAGACCCTTTCCGACCAGACCGCCAAGGCGCTGACCGCTGCCGCCAAGATCGGCGGCGACGTGCATGTGCTGGTCGCAGGCGCCGGCGCGTCCGCCGTGGGCGAACAGGCTGCCAAGCTCGCAGGCGTTGCCAAGGTTCTCGTCGCTGACGATGCCGCCTATGGTCATCAGCTCGCTGAGCCGGTTGCGGCCCTCATCGTGTCGCTCGCCGGCTCCTATGATGCCATCGTTGCCGCAGCCACCGCCACGGGCAAGAACATCCTGCCGCGCGTTGCCGCTCTTCTCGACGTCGCCCAGATCTCGGAAATCATCGAGGTCGTTTCGGCCGACACGTTCAAGCGTCCGATCTATGCCGGCAACGCCATCCAGACGGTTCAGTCGACCGACGCCAAGAAGGTGATCACGGTCCGCACCGCATCCTTCGCCGCTGCCGGTGAAGGTGGTTCGGCCGCTGTCGAGACGGTTGGCGCTGCCGCCAATCCGGGCGTTTCGGCCCACGTCTCGGATGCGCTGTCCTCCTCCGACCGTCCGGAACTCACGTCTGCCAAGATCATCATCTCGGGCGGCCGTGCTCTCGGTTCGTCGGAGAAGTTCCAGGAAGTCATCCTTCCCGTCGCCGACAAGCTGGGCGCCGCGGTTGGCGCCTCGCGCGCTGCCGTCGACGCAGGATATGCGCCGAACGACTGGCAGGTTGGCCAGACCGGCAAGGTCGTGGCGCCCGAACTCTACATCGCCTGCGGCATCTCCGGTGCGATCCAGCACCTCGCCGGCATGAAGGACTCGAAGGTGATCGTCGCCATCAACAAGGACGAGGAAGCCCCGATCTTCCAGGTCGCCGACTACGGCCTCGTCGCAGACCTCTTCGAGGCTCTGCCGGAGCTTGAGAAGGCTCTGTGAGCCCACAAGGCATTTGATTGAGAGACGGGTCGGCTTGCCGGCCCGTTTTTCGTTTGTGGGTAAAGTCCCCCTCTGGCTGCCGCCATCTCCCCCACAAGGGGGGAGACGGACAGATGCACCGCCGCCGCCTTTCTTAGCGTTTTCATTCCGAAATGCAGAGCAGAATACTGCAGATATTGAGGCGGGAAACCGGTGCCACAAAGTCTCCCTCCACCTTGTGGGGAGGGGTCTTAATCTCCCGCAGAGCCGGGCCTACCCCAGTCGATCCCTCAGCGCATACCACGTCATCGCCAGCACCAGAAGCGGCAGCCGCATCGCCGTTCCACCCGGAAACGGAACCGACGGCAGCGAGGCCATCAGATCGAACCTTTCCGCCTGTCCCGCAACCGCGTCCGCGATCACCTGCCCAGACAGCGTCGCCAGCGCCACACCCTGCCCAGAAAACCCGCCGGCCGTCAGGACATTCCCTGCGTGCCGCCGGAAATGCGGCATCCGGCTCATCGTGATCCCCAGCGTCCCGCCCCAGCGATAGTCGAAGGGCACATCGCGCAGATGCGGGAAAACCTGCGCCATCGGCCGCCGCACGATCCCGTCCAAATCGCGCGGAAACCGATAGCCGTAGCTCTCGCCGCCGCCGAACAGCAGCCGACGGTCCTGGGTCAGGCGGAAATAGTTGATGACGAATTTCGAATCCGCGACCGCGTAATCCTGGGTCAACACACGCGCCGCCTCGTCCTCCGTCAGAACCCGCGTCGTACCGATGTAAGCATTGATCGGCATCACATACGGCGCATCCTCGCCGACCAGCCGCCCGCCATAGCCGTTGACGCCGACCACGACATGACCCGCCCGGATCGTTGCGCGATCCGTCTTCACGATCGCAGGGCTACCCTTGACGATCTCGACCACGCGCGCATTCTCATGCAGCGTCGCGCCATGGACCTGGGCCGCCTGCGCCAACCCGAAGAGATAGTTCAGCGGATGCAGATGCCCCGCATCGCGATCCAGCAGACCGCAGCAATAGAAATCCGTCGGCAGCAGCGCATGCAGGGCCTCGCGGTCGAGAAGTTCCATCGAGGTGACACCGTAGTTCTCGCCCATCGCCTCGACCAGTTCGGCGAAATGCCGCCCGTCGCCGGCGCGATGCGACGCGTGGATGACACCCGGCTTGAAGCCGCAATCGATCTTGTGTTCGGCAATCAGCCCCTTGACGAGATCGACCGCCTGCGTCGCAACCGCCCACAGCCGATGCGCCGTATCACGCCCGTATTTTGCTTCCAGCAACGGCTGGTCGAGCCGCATGCCGGTATTGACCTGGCCCCCATTGCGCCCCGACGCGCCCCAGCCGATACGGTTTGCCTCCAGAAGCACGACCTTGTAGCCGCGCTTGGCGAGATGCAGCGCGCTCGAGACGCCGGTAAAGCCGCCGCCGATGATGCAGACATCGCAGCGAATCTCGCCCTCAGGCGCAGGCGCGGCCTGAAGCGCATGGGCCGTGGCTGCATAATAGCTCCGCGGATAGCGGCCGATATCGCCATTGATCGTCAGGATATCCAAGCATTCACCTTCATTCGCCGGAGAAGCGCTTGCGCCCCAAATAGCCGGCGCCGTCCTGGATGTCGGACTCGATGGCCCGGCGTAGCGCTCCCACATCCTTGTCTCGGATCGCCTGCATGGCCTCGGCGTGGCGGTCGAAACGATAGGTCTCTTCCAGATTTTCCGTCGCCTCGCGCATGAAGGGGCCAAGCCGCACCCAGACCGATTCGATGAGCGGCAGCAGCACGGCGGACGATCGGGTCTCGTAGAGACAGCGATGAAATGCGAAATTGCGTTCGATGCCGCTTTCGATGTCGCCCGCGTCGTAAGCTTCGTCGATTTCTGCATCAAGCTTCTGCATCCGCATCAGCCGCACCTCGTCGACATGAAGCATGGCGCGCTCCGCCGCCAGCGTCTCCAGCGCGATGCGGGCCGATAGCGTCTCGTCGAATTTCTCCGGCGTCATGTTCGGCACGCGCACCCGGCGATTGTCGAGATGCTCAAGCGCCCCGTCGGCGACCAGCAGATGCAGCGCCTCGCGGATCGGCATGGCCGACACGCCGAGCTCTTCCGCAAGCCCGGTAATCGTGACCGCCTGACCCGGCGGCAAACGCCCGGTCATCACTGAATGGCGCAGCGATCTGTAAGTCCATCTTTTCACGCTTTCGCGCGCGTTCCTGTCCAAAGGCTTCAGCAAGTTTGTCCGTCCACCCGACGATTGATCAAAAGTAGAAGGCGGAGATTATCGCCAGTCGCGCCGCATTGCCAGTGCTACCGAACGACGGAACATCAATGTCCCGTGATCTTGTCGGCAAGCCGCGCGAACTGCGACGTTCGTCCCAGCCCCTCCGCCTCCCGCCGGTCCGCAAGCTTGTACAATTTGTACATCGAATGAACGCCGAGCCAGCGCAACGGTTCCGGCTCCCACGAGCGCACCTTTCGGTTCACCCATGGCAGGCGCACCAGTTCCGTATCCCGCTTCAAAACCAGATCAGCCAGTGTCCGCCCGGCCAGATTGGAACTCGAAACGCCAAGCCCCACATAGCCGCCCGCCCAGCCGAGACCACTCGCCGCGTCGAAGCCTGCCGTCGTGCACCAGTCGCGCGGCACCCCAAGCACCCCGCACCAGGCATGGTCGATACGCAGATCTTTCAGCGTGGGAAACAGCCTCAGCAGGATCGCGTGCAACTGCCTGATCGTCGCGTCCTGCGTCCGCCCGTTGACATCCGTGCGCGAGCCGAACCGATAGGGCACGCCGCGCCCGCCCATGGCGATGCGGCCCTCACGGGTGCGCTGCGCATAGCAATAGGCATGGGCGCCTTCGCCCAGCAATTCGTGCCCACGCCAGCCGATCTTGTCCCAGAGCACATCCGGCAGCGGCTCCGTCACGATCTGCGCACTGTTGAGCGGCAGCCATTCCCGCTCATGGCCGGGCAGACCGGCCGTAAACCCCTCGGTCGCGCGCAGGATGATCGGCGCGCGGACGGTTCCGCGCTCGGTCTCGACCACGCCCTTGCGATAGGCGGTGACCGCCGTCCCCTCATAAATCGTGATACCCAGCCGCTCGACAGCCAACGCCAGCCCGCGCACAAGCTTCGCCGGCTGCACCCGCGCCATGCCGCGCACGACCAGACCGCCCTGAACGCCAGCAACGCGGACCCGCGCAGCCGCCTCTCCCGCGGACAAAAGCCCGATCTTTTCCGCCGGAACATCCCATTCGCGCATGACATTATGCTCGTCCGCGAGCCGCCCCATCTGCGCGGCATTGGTCGCCACGACCAGATTGTCGGTCCGGAGAATGTCGGCGTCGAGACCCTCGGCTTCGGCCACGCGGATCACCTCATCCACCGTGCCGGCCATCGCCGTCTGCATGGCAACCACCGCCTGCCGGCTCGCGCCCTTCAGATATTTCTCCCGCGACCAGTCGAACCCGCCGGAAAGCCAGCCGCCATTGCGGCCCGACCCGCCGAAACCGGCAAATTCCCGCTCGACGATGACGATGGAAAGCGAAGGGTCAGCCTTCTTCAGGTAATAGGCCGTCCAGAGCCCGGTATAACCGGCGCCAATGATGCAGATATCGGCGTCCCTGTGGCCCGGCAAACCAGGGCGCCGTTCCGGCAAACCGCCGATATCGGCATACCAGAAGGAGACGTTACCGTTCATCTTCACCTGCATAAGTGTGGCAACCCTTTTACACTTGAGAAATTCGCAAATCCAAATCGATTGAAATCGTTTCGCACTTGCGAAATGACTGGTCATCGACAATCTCTGACGTTATCACTAGGCAAGGCTGAGAAGCCAAGAGATTTCAAGGGTTACAAGCAGCAAGACTTGGGGGAGACGACATTATGGCCATCGAACAGATCGGCGTCATCGGAGCAGGCCAGATGGGCGGCGGCATCGCGCAGGTGAGCGCGTTGGCCGGCTACACGGTCGCCATCTACGACATCTCCGCCGAGCGCGTCGAAGCCGGCATTGCCACGATCGGCGCCAACATGGCCCGCCAGGTCGCCGGCGGCAAGATCACGGCAGAGGCCCGCGAAGCCGCCATGGCCCGCATTTCCGGCGGCGCCGATATGGCCGTTCTATCGCAAGCCGATCTCGTCATCGAGGCGGCCACCGAAGACGAAACGATCAAGCGCAAGATCTACGCCCAGCTCTGCCCGCTGCTGAAGCCCTCGGCCATGCTGGCCACCAACACCTCGTCGCTCTCGATCACCCGTCTGGCCTCCGCCACCGACCGGCCGGAACGCTTCATGGGCATCCACTTCATGAACCCGGTTCCGATCATGAAGCTGGTCGAACTGGTGCGCGGCATTGCCACCGACGACCCGACCTTCCAGGCGGCACGCGCCTATGTGACGGCGCTCGACAAGACGATCACGGTGTCGGAAGACTTCCCCGCCTTCATCGTCAACCGCATCCTGCTGCCGATGATCAACGAGGCGATCTACACGCTCTATGAAGGCGTCGGCTCGGTCGAGGCCATCGACACGGCGATGAAGCTTGGCGCCAACCACCCGATGGGCCCGCTGCAACTCGCAGACTTCATAGGCCTCGACACCTGCCTCTCGATCATGCAGGTCCTCTACGACGGCCTCGCCGACAGCAAATACCGCCCGTGTCCTCTGCTGGTAAAGTATGTCGAAGCCGGCTGGCTGGGCCGCAAGACGGGCCGTGGCTTCTACGATTATCGTGGGGAAGTGCCGGTTCCGACGCGGTAAGTTGGTTGGGAGATCCGGGGATACCCCCTCTCTTGGGATTTCTAACACTTAGCCTTTGGCTAAGTCATAGATTTTGCAAGACAGGGGCCGCCACAACCTCAAACAAACTCACTCCCCCTTCGCCGCAACAACCAGCGCCTTGGCATCTTCGCTATGCCACGCCGCTGGGCCGTTCATCGCGGCCACCAGACATCCGTTCCTGTCGATCAGCATCGTCGCAGGAAGACCAAAGGCGAGACCTTCTTTCTTGAGGCGGTTGAAGGTGTTGAGCGTATTGTCGCGATAGAAGGCGAGCGAGGTGATGCCGGTGTCCTTGCGGAAGGCGTTGGGCTTGTCGTCGTTGCCGGTGTCGATATTGATCGCCGCCACCTCGAACTTGCCGTCCGCGCCCATGTCCTTCTGCAGCGCGTCCAGTTCCGGCATTTCGGTGCGGCAGGGGATGCACCAGGTGGCCCAGAGATTGAGAAGTACGGTCTTGCCCTTGAAATCGGCAAGCGTCATCGCCTTGCCGTCGGGCCCCTTGAAGGAGAATTCGCCGAGCGAGCGCGGCGGGTTGGCGGCGACAAGGGCGGCGACCTGGCCCTTCATCAGCGGCTTCAGCTTCGTCAGCAGTGCATCCGATTTCGCGCAATCGCCGCTCGCGGCAAGCGCATCCTTGCCAGACCCGGAACTCTTCATGTAAACCGCGACGGCTCCGGACAGGACGCCCAGAACCACCGCCGCTGCGGCAAGGGTGAGAACGGGATGTACCTTTCGGTTTTCAGTCGTCATATCGAAATCAACTCCGGGATCGTGATCCATGGCCGAAGACAAGAAATCCTCGAACCAGATGTGGGGCGGACGCTTCGCCTCCGGCCCCGCCGCGATCATGGAGGAGATAAACGCCTCCATCGGCTTCGACAAGAAACTCTACGCCCAGGATATCCGCGGCTCATTGGCGCATGCCGAGATGCTGGCCAAGCAGGGCATCATTTCCGCTGAGGACCTGAAACAGATTACCGACGGTCTCCATAGCATCCGCGCGGAAATCGAAAACGGCAAATTCGCGTTCTCACGCAAACTTGAAGACATTCACATGAATATCGAGGCGCGGCTGGCCGACGAGATCGGGCTTGCCGCCAAGCGCCTCCACACCGCCCGCTCGCGCAACGACCAGGTGGCGCTCGACTTCCGCCTCTGGGTCAAGGAAGAGCTGGTGAAGGTCGATGCGGCGCTGACGGCGCTCATCTCCGTCTTCCTCGCCCGCGCCGAGGAACATGCCGATACGGTCATGCCCGGCTTCACCCATCTGCAGACGGCCCAGCCGGTCACCTTCGGCCATCATTGCATGGCCTATGTGGAAATGTTCGGCCGCGACCGTTCACGCGTGCGCGATTGCATCACCCGCATGGACGAAAGCCCGATCGGGGCGGCAGCGCTTGCCGGCACGCCCTACCCGATCGACCGCCACATGACCGCTTCGGCGCTCGGTTTCCGCGAGCCGACGCGCAACTCCATCGACACGGTCTCCGACCGCGATTTCGCGCTGGAATTCCTGTCGCTCGCCTCGATCTGCGCCACGCATCTGTCGCGGCTGGCGGAAGAAATCGTCATCTGGTCGACGCCGCAGTTCAATTTCGTGAGGCTTTCGGATTCGTTCTCCACCGGCTCCTCCATCATGCCGCAGAAGAAGAACCCGGATGCCGCCGAACTGGTGCGCGCCAAGACCGGCCGCATCAACGGCTCGCTGATCGCGCTGCTCACCGTCATGAAGGGCCTGCCGCTCGCCTATTCCAAGGACATGCAGGAAGACAAGGAACAGGTCTTCGACGCCGCCGAAAGCCTGGAACTGTCGCTGGCCGCCATGACCGGCATGATCGGCGACATGACGGTCAACACCGCCTCGATGCGCAAGGCCGCCGGCTCCGGCTTCTCGACCGCCACCGACCTCGCCGACTGGCTGGTCCGCGAACTGGGCCTGCCCTTCCGCGATGCGCATCATGTCACGGGTGCAGCGGTCGCCGCCGCCGAAAAGAAGGGCGTTGATCTCTCCGGTCTGACGCTCGACGAGCTGAAGGCGATCCATCCGGATATCAACGATGGCGTCTATGCCGTGCTCACCGTCGACGCCTCCGTTGCCTCGCGCAAGAGCTACGGTGGCACGGCGCCGGATCAGGTGCGGTTCCAGATTGCGGAGTGGAAGAAGCGGGTTTGAGGGGCCGCGACGGCCGCTCTCCCTCCCCTTGTGGGGAGGGTTGGGGAGGGGTCTTTATCTCCGCTTGCTCAGCGCTCGCGGTCAGAACCCCCTCTGGCTGCCGCCATCTCCCCCACAAGGGGGAGACGGATGTGGCGCTCTCCTCTAGCCGATCTCCCTCCTTGCGGGGGAGATGCCCGGCAGGGCAGAGGGGGGTTCCATAGGCACACACCCACCACCAATCACCGCCCGCGATTTCACTTCAACAGATTTGGAGTGCAAGCGAGCCATCAATCCGCTATGTGTTTTCGCAAGTTAACAAGAAGGGCCTGCATTTCCGATGCCGGAATTGTTCAAGAAACTGGCGCTTGCCGCCGTCTGCGTCGCCATCGTGGCAAGCGTTTCCTCCTGTGGCCGCAAGGGCGATCTGGATCAGCCGGGCGCCTATGAGGGGCAGTCGATGGACAAGGCGACCGGCACGGTGAAGACCAAACCGGTTGTGAGAGAAGACAAGCCCTTCATTCTCGATCCGCTTCTATAAGGTCGCTCCCCCGTGAACCATTTTGAATATCGCGACGGCGTGCTTCACGCCGAAGACGTGCCGGTGGCGGACATCGCCGCAGCCGTCGGCACCCCCTGCTATGTCTATTCCACTGCCACGCTGGAGCGCCATTACACGGTCTTCTCGCAGGCCTTCAAGGATGTCGATTCGCTCGTCTGCTATGCGATGAAGGCCAACTCGAACCAGGCCGTGCTGAAGGTGCTCGGCCGCCTTGGCGCAGGCATCGACGTCGTCTCCGAAGGCGAGCTCCGCCGCGCACTCGCGGCCGGCATCCCCGCCTCGCGCATCATGTTCTCCGGCGTTGGCAAGACCGCGCACGAAATGGATCTGGCGCTGGAAGCGGGCATCTACTGCTTCAACGTCGAGTCCGAACCGGAACTGGAACTGCTCAACGCCCGTGCCGTCAAGGTGGGCAAGCGGGCTCCCGTATCCTTCCGCATCAACCCCGATGTCGATGCCAAGACCCACGCCAAGATCTCGACTGGCAAGAAGGAAAACAAGTTCGGCATTTCCTATGACCGCGCCCGCGCCGTCTATGCCCGCGCCGCTGGCCTGCAGGGCATCGAAGTGACCGGCATCGACATGCATATCGGCAGCCAGATCACCGAGCTGCAGCCCTTTGCCGATGCCTTCCGCCTACTGAAGGAACTGGTCGAATTGCTGCGCGCCGATGGCCACACGATCGAGCATGTCGACATCGGCGGCGGGCTTGGGATTCCGTACAAGGATTCGAACGACATTCCGCCGCTGCCGGCAGACTATGCCGATGTGGTCAAGAACCAGCTGCGCGGCCTCGATTGCAAGATCGTCGCCGAGCCCGGCCGCCTGATCGCCGGCAATGCTGGCATTCTCTTGACCGAAGTCCTCTATGTGAAGGACGGCGGCGAGAAGACCTTTGTCATCGTTGACGTCGCGATGAACGACCTCGTCCGCCCGACGCTCTATGAGGCCTGGCACGAGATCAAGCCGGCCGTCATTTCGGCGGCGAACGCGCCGCTGATCAAGGCCGATGTCGTCGGTCCAGTCTGCGAGACGGGCGACTACATGGCGCTCGACCGCGAGATGATGATGCCGAAGCCGGGCGATCTTCTGTCGATCGGCTCGGCAGGTGCTTACGGCGCGGTACAGGCCGGTACCTATAACAGCCGGCTGCTGGTGCCCGAAGTTCTCGTCAAAGGCGACCGCTATCATGTGATCCGCCCGCGCACGAGCTATGAAGAGCTGATCGGCCTCGATTCCGTCCCCGACTGGCTGGAATAACCCCGTCCTGCCCTCGCCTTTGCCACAAAGAATGGTATTCTGCTCACCGACGACTGGTCTGGAGCGGCATGGGTAATCGGGAAAAAGGCGTGAGCGAAAGCGATGGCATGGGGCGGCTGAAGCGCCGCATAGCGCGGTCGCGCGGTCTCGCCAAGCTCGTCATGTTCCTGGAACGGCTGGCGCCGCTGAGCCTCGTCCCGCTTTCGATTGCGGCACTCTATGTCGCCACAAGCTGGTTCGGCCTCTTCCGGCTGATGCCGGCGAGCGTGGCGCGGGGTCTGGCCATCCTCTTTGGCCTTGTTTTCCTGTGGTCGCTGATCCGCATTGCCGCCGCCAAATGGCCGACGGATGTGGAAGCGACGCGGCGCATCGAGGAGCGCAGCGGTCTTGCACACCAGGCGCTGGCGGCGCTGGAGGACGTGCCCGCCACGACAAGCGGTCCGTTCGGCGAGGCGCTGTGGCGTGAGCACAAGCGGCGCATGGCCGGGCTTGTCGGTTCGCTGACCGCCGGCACGCCAACGCCCGATATCGCGGCGCATGACCGTTTCGCGTTGCGCGCCATTCCGGCGCTGCTGCTCTTCGTCGCCTTCGGATTTTCCTGGTCCAACAATGCCGGTCGCCTCACGGATCCGTTCCGCCCGATCCCGGTCAATAGCGCGATCGCCGGCCTGCGCGTCGATGCCTGGGTCACGCCGCCGGTCTATACACGCAAGCCGCCGGTCTTCCTCACGGCTAACGATGCGAATACGGCCGACGCCAAACCGCTGGTCGTTCCGGAAGGGTCGCGCCTGACGGTTCGGCTTTCCGGCGAAAGCACGGATGTCCCGGTGACCTTCGCGCCCAATGAAGCACAGGCACCCGTTCCGCTCGTCCCGGATGCTGCCCCGAAAGCCGCCGACAAGCAGCCGGCGGAGGGCAAGACGTTCCAGGTCGCGCTTTCGGTTCCCGGCACGCTCGACGTCGGCGGCAACCGCTGGTCCTTCGAAATCCAGAAGGACGAACTGCCCAAAATTTCCTTCGAGGGCGAGCCGCAGCGAGCCGTGAGCGGGGCGCTGGAAATCGCCTTCAAGGCCAGTGACGACTATGGTCTCGTCTCCGCGCAGGCGCTGATCGAGCCAGCCGATCAGGAGCCGGGAGCGGTTCCGCTCTATCCGCCGCCGGAGTTCCGGCTTGAACTGCCACGCTCCGATGCCCGCGAGGCCAAGGGCCTGACCAGCCGCGACCTGACCGAGCATCCGCTCGCCGGCAAGAAGGTCCATCTGACGCTGATCGCGAACGATGCCGCCGGCCACACCGGCCGCAGCGAGACGAAGGATATCATCCTTCCGGCGCGCAATTTCCGTGAACCGCTGGCGGCAGCCGTTGCCGAGGAACGCCAGGTTTTCGCACTCGATGAGCGCAAGCTCGATCGTGCGATCGAACTGAACGATGCGCTCTTCGTACGCCCGGAAGAGACGATCCCCGATCTCACGCAATTCCTCCTCATTCGCTCCGCGGGCCAGCAGATGCGGCTCGCCCGCTCGGAACAGGATCTGAAAGCGACCGCCGACTATCTGTGGCAGATCGCGCTGGGCATCGAGGGCGGCGATGTGGCCAATGCCGAGCGCAAGGTCAAGGACGCCCAGCAGGCGCTTTCCGACGCCCTGAACCGCAATGCCTCGGACGCGGAAATCCGGAAGCTGACGGAAGAGCTGCGCAAGGCCATGAACGAGTTCATGCAGGCGCTGGCCAAGCAGATGCAGAACAATCCTGACCAGAACCAGATGAGCGCCGACCAGCGGAAAATGTTGCGCCAGCAGGATCTGGAAAAGATGCTGGACGAGATCCAGAAGCTGGCCGAGAGCGGTTCGCGCGACGAGGCCCGCAATCTTCTCAACCAGATGCAGCGCATGATGAACAACCTGCAGACGGCGCGTCCCAACAGAGGCCAGCAGCAGGGCAAGGACCAGATGCGCGGCGAGATCGACAAGCTCGGCAAGCTGCTGCAGGACCAGAAGAAGCTGCTCGATGACACCTTTACGAAGGAACAGGCGCTGCGTGACCGCATGCAGTACGGCGACCCGAACAGCGGGGAGGACCAGCAGCTCTTTGACAGGGATCCGAATCAGCAGGGCCAAAACGAAGAGATGAACCCGAACGGTCAGCCGAATAACCAGCAGGACGGCCAGCAGGACGGCCAGCAAGACGGAATGAACCAACCAATGCCGCCCGACCCGAACGGGCAGAAGGCGCAACAAGGCGGTCGCCCGGAAGATTCCATGACCAAGGAACAGCTCCAGCAGGCACTGAAGGAGCTTTCCGAACGCCAGAAGCAGCTGGAGAAGGACCTGAAAAGTCTGCAGGAAGGTCTGCGCAAGTTTGGCGTCAAGCCTGGCGAAGGCTTCAACAGCGCCGGGAAGGAAATGAAGGACGCGACCGGGGCGCTGGGCGACGGCAAAGGCCAGAGCGCGCTCGATTCGCAGGGCCGTGCCATCGAGGCGCTGCGCAAGGGCGCATCGGAACTGATGCAGCAGCTCGCGCAGCAGGGCCAACAGGGCGGCGGCCAGGGTGGAATGCAGCAGCAGGGCCAGAACCGCGAGGGGCTTGATCCGCTTGGCCGTCCGCAGGGCCGCACGGGGCCGGAATTCGGCGAAGATGTGAAGGTACCGGACGAATTTGATGCCGAGCGCGCCCGTCAGATCCTTGAGATCATCCGCCGCAAGCTCGGTGAAAACGCCAGCCCCGAGCTCGAGCGGCAATATCTGGAACGGCTGCTGCAGTTGCAGTGAGACATCTGCCAGCCGACAACTTTCACAAGTTTAAAGGAATCAGGCAGCCAGCGCCTGTGCCACAGCAAGCCGGATATCGGGCAGGCTGAAGGGCTTGGAGACCACGTCAACGATTTTCACGGCGAGATCGTCAGCGCGCTCGCGCTGTTCTGCATAGCCCGTCATCAGCAGGATCTTGAGGCCCGGAAAACGGTCGGCTGCCTGATGCGCCAGCTCGATCCCGTCCATCACGGGCATGCGGATGTCCGACAGGAGAAGGTCGAATGCGCCTTCCGAAAGACGCTCGAGCCCTTCGGCGCCGTCTGCGGCTTCCATGGTTTCGTGTCCGTCGAGACGGAGCGCACGGGCGACGAAGGATCGCAATGAATCTTCGTCTTCGGTGATGAGAATCCTGGCCACGTGTCTATCCCTGCTCATGTTGTCTTATGGGACAAAAACACCAGACTTTCCTTTTCGACAGGTAAATTTCGAGCCGGGGAGGTCCAGAAAGGCCAGCCACATCGCGACTGTGGTTAACAAACAGCGACCGTTGCGCGTCTCAGGCGTCGCCGGTCACGACCCCGACAAAGGGCAGTTCGCGGAACGCATAGGCCACATCCATACCATATCCGACAACGAAATAATCAGGACATTCAAAGCCGACATAATCGGCCTCCAGCTTCTCCTCGCGCTTCACGCTCTTGTCGAGAAGAACGGCGATGGACACATTGGCTGCGCCGCGTTCGTACATCAAGTCGCGGGCAAATTGCAGCGTGCGGCCCGATTCGAGAATGTCGTCGATGAGGAGAACATCGCGACCGTGCACATCGCTATCGATGTCCTTGATGATCTTGACGCCCTGCGAGACCGTGCCCTTGCCATAGCTCGACAGCGTGATGAACTCGACCTCCGGCGCGAGGCCGGCATGGTGCAGCGAGCGAATGAGATCGGCCGCGAAGATGAAAGAGCCCTTGAGGATCGAAATCACCAGCAGATCCTGCGTCGGACCCGTGGCGATTTCAGCCGCCAGTTCGTCGTTACGCCGTGCGATCGCCTCCGAGGTGAACAGCGGCTCGATGACTTTACCACGAATGACAGGCATGAAAGGGCTCCGGGGGAATGAAACGTCCCCATGCCTAGCATGAGCCAGGCTCTTCAGACACCCTTCGGCGCAAACGAGATGGAGACTTCCTGACGTTTTCCACCGGGAGAGGGAATGCGTAGCGTGAAACGCGCCGTCTCGCCGGCTGCAAGCAGGCCATCGCCCAGGCTGATGGCGGATTGATTGATCGCGCCGTTATCCGACTTCATTTGGGCGATCAGCGCCGGCAGCGGCTGCGCCTGCCGCGAACGGTTCTCGACATTGCCGGAGAGCTCCATGACGCGAAGCCCGTTCGAATCGATCGGCGACTGGCGGACATCGGTGATCACCAACCCGTCATCGGCTGCGGCAAAAGCGCCAAGGTTGAAGAAGGCCGCGATGCCGAACGTCACGAGAAATGCAGCTGCAAGGACGGCCAGACCAACTTGCGGCAGGCGCGAGGTTCCGGCGGCCGAACCTGCCTTGACTGGCGCGACGCCCAGACCGAAACGTTCCCGTCCGCTCGCCTGCGCGCGGCGCGGCACAGTGTTGCGGCTATTGTCATTGAAGATGGAATGCGTTCGCGCCTTCGGGCTGCCGGAAACAACCTCGAACTCGGCGTCCTCGACATCACTTTTCGAGACAGTCCTGCGGGGCGTACGCTGCAGCGAGCGCTCGGGCGGAATCACGTCATAGGCGACGCGGGCGCTCTTGTCGGACTGAAACGCGGCCATGGCCTTAACCTCCGGTCGCTCGAGCATGGCAGCATTGGACAAGCGGGCTCGGGCATTGAAACGAATCCTTATGAGACGTAAACGATAATGGTTAATGCTTCGCAAAACCGGATGCTCCGGTGCGGCGCCCCCATCTGGAAAACATCCATCAGGAACCGCGACCAACCGTGATACATTTTGAAAATGTGGGATTGCGCTATGGCCTGGGACCGGAAATTCTCCGGGACATCACGTTTGACATTCCGGCAAGCTCCTTCCAGTTCCTGACCGGCCCTTCCGGCGCCGGCAAGACGACGCTTCTGAAGCTGCTTTTCCTGTCGCTAAAGCCGACACGTGGCCTGATCCGCATGTTCGACCGCGACATTGCCTCAATCCCCCGCGAAGACCTGCCGATGCTGCGCCGGCGTATAGGCATCGTATTCCAGGATTTCCAGTTGCTCGACCATCTCACGACCTACGAGAATGTCTCCCTTCCGCTGCGTGTTCGCGGCAAGGAGGAGCACACCTATCGCAGCGACGTGATCGAGCTTCTGAAATGGGTCGGCCTCGGCCAGCGCATCAATGTCCTTCCTCCGGTTCTCTCCGGTGGGGAAAAGCAGCGCGCCGCGATTGCTCGAGCACTGATGGACCGCCCGGAAATCCTGTTGGCGGACGAGCCGACAGGCAATGTCGATCCGCCCATGGCCCGTCGTCTGCTGGGGCTGTTTCGCGAACTGAACCGACAGGGGACCGCAGTCCTGATCGCTACGCACGATTTTGCCCTGATGGATCAGGTCGATGCGCGCAGGATGATTCTCTCCGAAGGCCGTCTGGAAATCTTTTCATGAGCGTTTCGGAGAAGACACCGGCGCAGCCGGAGCGCAAGAAGCCAAATGACATCAAGACCCGCCCGCACGGGCCAATCGTCCCGTCCGCCAATGTCCAGGGTAGCGCATTGCTGGCGGTCATTGCCATCATGTCGTTTCTGGCGTGCCTGACGCTGGGCGGCGTCAGCATGGTCCGCGCCACCGCTGCGAGCTGGCAGAGCCAGATTTCCCGAGAGATCACTATCCAGATCAAGCCGGACGACGACCTCGACATGGAAAAGGCATTGAACGAGGCGCGCAACATCGCCTCCTCCTTTGTCGGAGTGACTGGCGCCACCATCATGGACAAGCAGGCAACGTCCCGTCTGTTGGAGCCTTGGCTGGGCGCCAGCCTGAATATCGATGAACTGCCGGTCCCCCGCCTCGTGATCGTGACGATCGACGAAAGCGCGCCGCCGGACTTCGCGGCGTTGCGCGACGCGTTGACAAAGAAAATCCCGCAAGCCTCGCTGGACGATCACCGCACCTGGGTCAACCGTCTGGTTTCCATGGCGCGCACCACGGTGATGATCGGCACCGGCATCCTGATCCTGGTTTTCTCAGCCATGGTGCTGACCGTGATCTTCGCCACGCGCGGCGCCCTGTCCGGCAACCGCCATATTGTCGAGGTGCTGCATTTCGTCGGCGCCGAAGCCTCCTTCGTCGCCAACGAATTCCAGAAACACTTTCTGATCATCAGCCTGAAGGGCTCGGGCGCCGGCAGCGCGCTAGCCGCCATCTTCTTCCTGCTGGCGTCCTGGTGGCAGTCGCGCTCTCTGGCAACGCCGGCCAGCGATCAGGCCACTGCCCTGTTCGGCACATTTTCGGTCGGCTGGCTCGGCTATGTCGGCATAGCAATGACCATGATCCTCATTGCCGCCCTGACCACACTGACGGCACGTCTGACCGTCATGCGCACGATTTATGAGATCGATCAGATCCGGTCTGATCCGGCACGAAGCGACGGTTTGAATACATGACCGCAGCCATCCGCCAGCCGCCGCAATCCGGGTATAAGAAATAGTCATGGCCCATGTGAATGCACGCACGCAAAAGGAAGGCAGAGGCGCGTGGCGATCCGCGCGTCCCATTCATCGCGTCTTTCTGCGCCGTTTGAGCTATGTCGTCCTTCTCCTCGCCGGCCTGCTCTTCGGCGGCTTTCTGCGCTTTGCCGACACGGTGGCGGATCTGGCGCCACCCGAGAAGCCGAAAGCCGATGCCGTGGTCGTACTGACCGGCGGCACCCAGCGCATCGACCAGGCGGTCAACCTTCTCGAAACGGGAACCGGCCAACGCCTGCTCATCTCCGGCGTTCACCCCGATACCTCGGCGGCGCGGATCAGGGAGATGACGCGGGCGCCGCAAAGTCTCTTCGTCTGCTGCGTCGACCTTGGCTATGACGCCATTGACACGGTGGGCAACGCGCTGGAAACAGCCAAATGGGTCCACGCGCATAAATACCGCCGTGTGCTGGTGGTCACCAGCAATTATCATATGCCACGCAGCCTGCTGGAACTGCACCGCATCGACCCCGCCACGCAGTATGTCGGATATCCGATCGTCTACACGGACCTGAAATCGGAAAACTGGATGGCCATGCCCGAAGTGGTGAAGGCGATGCTGTCGGAATATGTGAAGCTGGTCGGCGCAACCATCCGTGCGCATCTCTTCACGCCCGATACCTCCAGTCTGCGCAGTGGCAAGAGCGAGCGCTGAAGGCCGGAAAAGGCTCGCCTACCGCTTTTCGCGCGCCCCCTCGCAACCGGCCCCGCAACGACGAACAAAAGTGTTTCGCTCACTTTTGTCCGGATAGGTTTTCGTGTAGCTCTTGCGCCGACCTGCGGCCCGTCGCGCCGCAGGCAAGCGGTGTCCAAGCGGAAGACAAAGAATGGTCGCGATCCGGTCGGTGATTTTCAACGTGCTGTTCTACATGATGTTCATCACCGAGATGATCATCTTCACGCCGGCCTACTTTCTGCTGCCGCGCAAGAAGGCCTATTTCGTCCCCAAATTCTGGGCGCGCTCGAACCTATGGCTGATGAAGGTCATCGTGGGGACACATGTGGAAATCGAAGGCCTGGAAAACCTCCCGAAGGGCGCCTTCATCTTCGCGCCCAAGCACCAGACATTCTGGGATACATTTGCCTTCCTGCCCCATATCGACGATCCGCTTTACATCCTGAAGCGCGAGCTCCTGTGGATTCCGGTCTTCGGATGGTATGTCGCCAAGCAGCGCATGATCGGCATCGACCGCTCCGCGCGCGGCAAGGCCATGGCCGAGGTCATGACGCGCACGCTTGAGGAAATGAAGACCGGCCGCCAGCTGATCATCTATCCGGAGGGGACGCGCCGTCCGCCCGGGGCCGAGCCCGTTTACAAATACGGCATCGCCCGGCTCTACCGGGACCTGAAAATGCCGGTCGTTCCCGTCGTTCACCATGCCGGCATCTTCTGGCCGCGCCGATCCGTGCTGCGCCAGGGCGGAGTCATCAAGGCACGCATCCTGCCGCCCATCCAGCCCGGCATGGATGAGAAGGAGTTTTTCGAGCAACTGGTCAAGACGATGGAAGCGGCAAGCGATCAATGCCTTCTCGACACGGTCGCGGCCAATCCTCACCTGATCCTGCCGCAGACCGTGAAGAAGCGTCTGGCCGAACTCAGGGGCCAGTGACGCCCTGATGGGCCGATTCGGCATGATGGAGCACGCCTTCCAACCAGTGGTCCCGGATTCCGAGTTCGCGCATGTGCGAAACCGTGTTCCGCACATAATCCAGATTGTCGCCGGAAGCACCGGTCGCGCCGGCGACAATTGCAGCCGCCTCTTCGGGACTTGAGGGCCGCCCGAACTGCTCATGCGTCGGATCGGCGACATAGATCAGCGCCCTGATCCATCGTCCGTCGGCAAGCCGCGCCGGCGCAAGGCGCTCCAGATAAACGCTCGTCACCAGCTCACGCTCGCGCAGATAGGCAAGAACCCGCTCACGCTCGGTCTCCGCAACCCGGAATGCCACGCCCTTGCAACTGCCGCCACGATCAAGGCCCAGCACGAGCCCGGGTCGCTCCCGGGTGCCACGATGAACCCATGAGCGGATGCACAGAGAGCGTCGATAGCCAAAGGCGCGGGCAATTTGCCGCTCCTCGAAGGCAAAGCCCGGCTTCCACATCAGCGAACCGTAGCCAAAGACCCAAAAATCTTCCATATCGCAAACCAGACTAAAGCAATTCCAGCAAAAGTGCTTCGCGGTTCTGCGCTCGGAATTGCGGAAAAATAAGGAACCGAGAGGCGATTGCGGAACATGGGTTTGCAATCGCTTACGGATTGTTCGATGACCAACACGGAGTTTTCCATGACGACTTACAGCGAGCCCGTCAATCGCCGCCGCCGATTTCCCTGGTGGGCCAAACTGCTCCTGCTTGTCGTTCTCCTCTATGGCGCGGCCCTTTATGTCGCAGCACATCAGGCGAAGGTCTATTTGGACGCAGTCGTCGCGCCGCCCGGCTCAACGCCCTCCCAGGATTGCGCAAGACTCGAATTCGGCGGGCTTCCGATGCGCGTATCGGCAGTCTGCGACTCCGCCAAATTCGCAGATCCGGTAAGCGGGCTTGACCTGAGCACCGGCTCCGTCAGAACGACGACCTTCGTTCACAATCCCCTGCACGCCAGCTTCAGCATTCAAAGCCCGGTCGAGGCGAAATTTTCGGATGGCGTTACCAGCCAAACGAACTGGCAGAGTTTCGACAGCGATATCGGCGGCGATCTCACCGGCATCACCTACGGTTCGGTCTTTATTGGAAAGATCGACAGCACGCTCACGCTGCCGGCCGCACCGCTCAAGATCACCAGCGACCACGCGGAATTCCATGTCCAGAAGGACGGACCCGATCTCGATATCACCTCGCGCTCGGACGGTTCGAAAGTGGAGACGGGCCTCATTCCCGTCAACCTCCCCGCCTTTTCAACCAGCCTGGAGGCGAGGCTCGATGGCCGCGGCAATGTGCTGTCCGGAGCGCCCATTGTACCGGGCGAGGCCATTCAGGGAGAAATCAAGCGTCTGGCCATCGATTTTGGAAACAACGGCATCCTGGCCGTTTCGGGGCCCTTCAGGGTTGGCGAAAACGGGCTCATCTCGGGCGACCTGACCATCGATGTCGAAAACTACGCAGCCCTTCAGGCGACGTTGGTCAAGAGCTTCCCTCAGGCAACGACCGTGATCGACACGGCCTCCATTCTGCTGAAAAGCCTCTCGCCTGACGGAAAGACCGGCAAGGTGACGCTGAACCTGCGAGAGGGCCACGTCTCGCTCGGCATCATCCCGCTCGGCTTTATTCCCCCGCTTTAAGATCGCCTGCAGCGCCGTGACGACCGAAGTCCGGCGCTGCTGTATCCTGCCCGGCCTCGATGATCGAGCGGCGAATGGCACGGGTTCGGGTGAAGAGGTCAAACAGCTTGTCGCCATCGCCCCAGCGGATCGCCCGCTGCAGATAGGCGAGGTCCTCAGAGAAGCGCGCCAGCATTTCGAGGATCGCATCCTTGTTGTGGAGGCAGACATCGCGCCACATCGTGGGATCGGAAGAGGCCAGGCGCGTGAAGTCGCGGAAACCGGACGCGGAGTACTTGATGACTTCCGATTCCGTCACGGTCTCCAGATCGTCTGCCGTGCCGACGATATTGTAGGCGATGATGTGCGGCAGATGCGAAACGATCGCGAGGACCTTGTCGTGATGCGCCGGATCCATCTCCTCGACCTTGGAGCCGAGGCCGTTCCAGAAAGTGCGCAGCTTCGCGACAGCCTCGGCGTCCGTGCCCGGGACCGGCGTCAGGATGCACCAACGGCCAACGAAAAGTCCGGCGAAGCCGGCATCCGGCCCCGAATGCTCGGTGCCTGCGATCGGGTGGCCGGGAATGAAATGGACGTTTTCCGGAATGTGCGGCTGCATCTGCGCGATGACGGATGCCTTTGTGGAGCCCACATCCGTGACCGTGGCGCCGGGCTTGAGGCTGCCGGCAATCTGTTCGGCAACCGCGCCTGACGCGCCGACCGGGACAGAGATGATCACGAGATCGGCATCACGCACCGCCTCCGCCGCATCCGCCAAATAGGCGTCGCCCAGTTCGAGTTCTTCGGCCCGCTTCAGCGTTGCGGCGCTGCGCGACGAAATCGTCACCTTGCCAGCCAACCCCTGCGCCTTGATATCGCGCGCGATCGATGAACCGATCAGGCCGATGCCGATCAGGGCAATATGTTCGTAAAGCTTCGCCACCTTATGCCTGCCTCATAAATTCGCCCAGCGTCTCGATGACGCCGCGATTGGCCTCTTCCGTTCCGACCGTCATGCGCAGAGCATTGGGCAGCCCGTAGCCTGCGACGCCGCGCAGGATGTAGCCACGCGACGACAGGAAAGCATCCGCCTCCGGCGCGCGCTTGCCATCGATATCGGGAAAATGGATGAGCACGAAATTGGCGACTGACGGCGTGACCTTCAGGCCGATCGCCTCGAACGCATGCGTCAGCTTTTCCAGCCAGAGCGAATTAAACGCCACCGCCTTCTCGACAAAGGCCTGGTCGCGCACCGCAGCTGCTGCTGCCGCCAGACCCGGGACGGACATGTTGAATGGCCCGCGCACACGGTTCAGTGCCGCCAGGATGTCAGAGGGTCCGTAGAGCCAGCCGACCCGTAGCGCTGCCAGCCCATAAACCTTGGAGAACGTGCGGCACATGACGACATTCCGACTGGATGACACAAGCTCGACGCCGGTCTCGTAATCATTGCGGCGAACATATTCGGCATAGGCCGCGTCCAGCACGAGGAGCACATGCGCAGGCAGGCCGGCATGCAGACGGCGGATGTCGGCCATGGGAATGTAGGAGCCGGTCGGATTGCCGGGATTGGCAATGAAGACAGCCTTGGTCTTCTCCGTGACCGCGGCAAGAATGTTGTCCACATTCACCCGGCACTCGTCTTCCCGCACGGTCACGGGTGTGGCGCCAGACGCCGTGATCTGGATGCGATAGACGAGGAAGCCGTGTTCCGTGATGATCGCCTCGTCGCCGGCACCGAGATAGCAGCGACACAACAGACCCAGCAGCTCGTCAGAACCTGCCCCGCAAATGATGTTTGCGGGATTCAGCCCATGCACCGTCGCGATCGCCTCACGCAACTCCGTCGCCTGCCCGTCCGGATAGAGCTCCAGATGATCCGCCGACGCCCGATAGGCTTCGATAGCGGCCGGGCTTGGGCCAAGCGGCGTCTCATTGGAGGACAGCTTGAAGATGCGGCCGGAAAAGCCAGCTCCGTCCTTACCCGGCACATAGGCCGAAATCTCCATCACGCCGGGACGCGGAACGGGTGCGGAAGCAGTCGTAGTCATGCGAAAAGCCCCTGAATTAGGAAGGACAAGGCAATAGTGCGGAATGGCACTTTTGTCGAGGGCGCGGATTTGAGACGGATCAGCGCAGTTTTTTGCCACTCCCTCGGGGAGAGGATAGTTCGCCCCAACAGCGATAAGCGATTGGCGTGGGGCGTTTGGGGGAGGGTTAGATCGCGGCGGCGCAGCCGCCTGCCTTCAATCTGCTCGTATGCGCGTCGTCGGAACCCCATGCGGCGCGAGTACGGGGACGAAGACGCGGCGCGAGGCGCGGACCGCAACCGGCAGGCCCTGATAGAGCCGCTTGTGCGCTTCGATGATGACGACGCCGGAAAAGGCGGGCCAGAGTTTGCGGCCGATCTTTTCCATGCCCTGCCACATGCCGAGCAGGGAGCGCCGTGCGGCGGGCGGGAAGAACAGCGCCTCGCTCATCGCGCCGGGCGTGAAATTGGTCTCGCGCAACAGTGCGATCAACTGGCTGCGCGAATAGGGCCGACCGGTGCCGAAAGGTGTGTTATCAAGCCGCGCCCAGAGCCCGCGCCTATTGGGCACGACGATGACGAGGCGTCCGCCAGGGGCCAGCACACGCCACAGTTCCTTCAGCGTCTCGCGCGGGCTTTCCGCAAATTCGAGCGAATGCACCATCAGCACGCGGTCGAGGGACGCATCCGGAAGCGGCAACTCCTCGTCAAAGACAAGAGCGGCAGCCGAAAGGCCCGGCACGGGCCAATTCACCGCGCCCTGCCCCGCCGGCATGAAGGCGAATGTCCGTTCCGTCCCCGCCTTGAAGCGATCCAGATAGGGCAGCGCATAGCCCAGCCCCATCAGCCGCTCGTCGGGCACACCCTGCCAGATTGCGGAGAGCGCCATGGTGATGGACTGCTCCGCCATCCGTCCGACGGACGACAGGTAGAATTCTCTCAGATCGACGATATCGGCATACATGAAGCAATTGTTATCAGGAGACGGGTGGACATCAAGCGTCGAGCGACTAGATTCCAGATAAGGTCAACAATCGGGAAAACCAAATGACTGAGCTGGATATCGATCTCTTCCCCTGTCTCTCGGACAATTTCGGCGTCCTTATGCATGACCCTGAAACGGGGCTGACGGCAGCGATAGACGCACCGGAAGAAGGCCCCATCCTCGAAGCGCTCGATCGGCGTGGGTGGACTCTGAGCCATCTCTTCATCACGCATCACCACGCCGACCACACCGGCGCGATTGCTCCGCTCGCTGCCCGTTTCAAGATTGAGGTGATCGGGCCGGAAGGGGAAAAGCACAAGATTGGTGGCCTGACCCGAACGGTCAGGGATGGCGAGCGCTTCGAATTCGCCGGCCGTCCGGTCGATGTCATCGAAACACCCGGCCATACGCTCGGCCACATCTGCTACCATCTGCCTGAAGACAAGCTGCTCTTTGCCGCCGACACGCTCTTCGCGCTGGGTTGCGGCCGCGTCTTCGAAGGTACGATGGAGCAGATGCACAGGTCGCTCCAGCGACTGGGTCAGCTGCCTGACGAGACCACTGTCTATTTTGGTCACGAATACACGCAGTCCAATGCACGCTATGCATTGACCGTGGAACCTGAAAACCCCGCACTCGTCGCCCGCGCCGAGGAGATTGCCGAACTGCGCGAAAAGAACCGCTTCACCGCGCCAACGACGATCGGGCTTGAAAAAACAACCAATCCTTTTCTTCGCGCCAAATCGGCGGAAGAGTTTGCCGAGATCCGCAAGGGCAAGGACAATTTCAAGTGAACGCAGCCGCCATCGTCGCAGCTCTTGCCATGCAGCGCCACCCGGAAGGCGGCTGGTATGCCGAGACCTTTCGGGATTCGGCAGGCGGGCCGCGCGGCCATTCGACGGCGATCTATTATCTGCTGGAAAAGGGCGAGCGCTCGCATTGGCACAAGGTGACGGATGCGAGCGAAGTCTGGCTCTATCACGCAGGCAGCCCGCTGAAGCTTTCGCTGTCGGAAGATGGCAAGTCCGTTGCGACGCATCGTCTCGGACCGGACGTGGTGTCCGGCGAGCGGCCGCAGGTCATCGTACCCGCTGGCTGTTGGCAATCGGCGGAATCAACGGGCGATTTCACGCTGGTGAGCTGCACGGTCGCGCCGGGCTTCACCTTCGAAAGCTTCGAGATGGCCCCGCCCGACTGGCAACCGGGCCGGTAAATGCTATGCCGCGACGCGGCGCTTGAAGATCATGTCACGCGCGGCGATGACCGCGCCGGCCGTGATCAGCAGGCCGGCCCCGGCAATCCGCCAGGATGGTTCGGCGAAACCGCCAAGGATCAACGCACCCGTCGAGAGCAGTGGCGCGGCATAGCTTGCCGCGCCCAAAAGCTGGATATCCCCCCTCTTCACCCCGTAATCCCAGGTGTAGAAGGCAAGGCCAACCGGGAAGAGGCCGAGACCAATCACGGCGATCCATTGGCTCGTCGTCTCAGGCCACACTGTCTGTTCCAGCGCCAGATGGCTGATCAGCGAGAGTACCGAAGTCGCCAGACAAAAGGCCGTCACCGCATCCGTCGGCACCGAGCCGAATTTCCGCGACATCAGCGAATAGGCCGCCCAGGTGAAGGCGCAGAGAAAGGCCATGACATAGCCGAGCGTATAGGCGCCATCGAAGGAAAGTCCGTTGCGCGAGACGATGAGGAACGAGCCCGACAGGCCAAGCACGGCACCGAGGACATGATGCAGCCTCAGCCGCTCGCCCGGCAACAGCGCCGAGCCAAGCACGATGAAGAGCGGCCACAGATAGGCAATCAGCCCGGCTTCCGCCGGCGGCGCGTTGCGCAGCGCCGTGAAATAGAGGAAGTGATAGCCGAAAAGGCCTGCAATCCCCGTTACCCAGACCGGCCAGGGCTGCCGGAAGGCGGCAACACGAGCCGGCTTTGCCGCCAGCATGATCAGGCCCGGCAGGCTGCCGATCAGGAAGGTCACGGCGGCCAGCTGGAAGGGCGGCATCTTGCCCGAGGCCGCCGTCATCAATGCCAACAACGACCACATGAGAATGGCGGTGAACCCGATCAGGGTGGCGCGGGATTTCATCGTCTCATCTCCGGCCAGAGCCGGAAATGCCGGCGGTCAGGCACCAAATCGGGTTGCAGCGATCTCCACGGATCCGAACCCGGTCGGCACGAGGATCCTGACCGGAGCGTATACATCGGCAACCGGAGATTTGGCAAACCAGATCTCCATGTCCTTCAGCTTGGCGACATATTCCATGTCGCTCTTGCCCTTGCGATAGCCGGCTTTCAAACCGATTTTCAGGCCGCAGACATGCGCCTCCAGTTTCTCGCGATCGTTGCGATAGTTCTTCACGCCCTTGTCGGTCAGCTGGAAATCCGTCCGCGCCTCACCGTCGAAAATGGGAATCGTCCCCGCACAGGGATTGGCATTCGCCGGCAGGATGAGACCTGAAAGCGGATCGACCGCACGGGCGATGTCCGCGGGCGTGATCGGCACCCAGTTTTGCGGCGGATTGAGCTTTGGTTCGGCCTGAAACGACTTCACGCCGCCGCCCGAGAACGACACCTGATAGACCTTGTGTGCGCTCCCGGCGATATAGTCCGAGCGGTAACTCTCGGCGACGAAATTGTCGCCCTTCAGCTTGCCCGACACATTCGCCGAGCCTTCCACCTTCCTGAACAGGCGGGCAAGCCCTGTCGTCCTGAACTGGCCCTGGATCTGGAAGTCCTTGCCGGCAATCTCCGTGCGGAAGGAAGCCTTGGCAAGGCTCAGGCCCGACAAGGTAATCGCGTAATCGGTCACATGGTTGATGGTTGCCGCAGGGAGGGCCGCATTCAGGGGCGCGACAACACCGAGCGCCGAAAGGGCAAGAACGGCCACTCGGGCCGGACGAAAGGGGATGAGCACGCGATTCTGGTCCATGTTTGCAAACCGAAAAGAAGGGAAACAATCTGTCAGCGATCCTCGCACCGCCCTCATGAATGCCTGCTGAACGCCGTGTTCAGCAGAGTGCAGCCCGGAATTTCGGCGTTTTCATGAGGTTTGGCTTGACGTGTGTCCGCCGTATGACTATAGAACCGCAACTTTCCAATCATGGCCAGATGGAAAAGGCCGTTCCGGCAACGGAAACCTTTTGCCCGGCCGCACGAAAACATAGGGTGTAACCATGTCGCGCAGCTGCGAATTGACCGCCAAGGGCGTCCAGGTTGGCAACAACGTCAGCCATGCAAACAACAAGACGAAGCGCCGCTTCCTCCCGAACCTCGTCAACGTGACGCTGATTTCGGATGCACTCGGCCAGAGCTTCCGCCTGCGCGTTTCCGCTGCAGCGCTGCGCTCCGTCGAGCATCGCGGTGGCCTTGATGCCTTCCTCGCCAAGGCAAACGAAAACGAACTTAGCATGCGCGCGCGCCTGCTGAAGCGCCAGATCGCCAAGAAGCTCGCTGAAGCTGCTTGATCGACTGCGTATGAACTTCTGAGAAAAGGCTTGGATGCCCCGCATCCGAGCCTTTTCTCATGAATGAGACACTCCGGTCTCCCCATCACATTGTCGTTCCTCCAACTGGTGGCATCACCCAGGATAAAAAAATGCTGATAGACAAGCGTACTCTGCCCTTCGTGGGCCTGATGACCCTCGTGGTTGTCGCCTCCAACTATCTCGTTCAGTTCCCGTTCAACGCGACGCTCTTCGGCATCAATCTCGCCGATCTGCTGACCTATGGGGCCTTTACCTATCCCTTCGCCTTTCTGGTCACCGATTTGACGAACCGTCAGTTCGGCACATCGGCTGCGCGCAAGGTGGTTGCCGTCGGCTTTGCCATTGCGGTTCTCTTCTCCATCTTCGCCTCCACGCATCGCATCGCGATTGCCTCCGGCACGGCCTATCTGGTCGGCCAGTTGCTGGACATCACCGTGTTCAACCGCCTGCGTCGGCTGTCGTGGTGGAAGGCGCCGCTGATTGCCAGCCTGCTCGGCTCGGCCATCGACACCGTGATCTTCTTCTCGCTGGCCTTTGCGCCCATCTTCGCCTTCATCGGCCCGAATGACGACTTCGCCACCGGCTGGTCCTCGATCCTCGGCGTCTTTGCAACGGAAGCCCCGCGCTGGATTTCCTGGCTGATCGGCGATTTCGTGGTGAAGCTGCTCTGCGGCATTGTCCTGCTGCTGCCCTATGGGGCCTTCATCTCGGTCGTGAAGCCCATGCCGGCGGCTGCGAAGGCCTGAGCCCCGCTTCACCGTTATCCCGGCCCTGGAGCCGGGATCCAGCCAGCCCGCGTCTGCGGGCTGAAAGACTTCAATCCCTCAGCCCAAACTCCAGCATGAGATTGCTCTGCAGGAAGGAATTGTTGTTGTCGGAGACGAGGACCAGATGCGTCGAGCCGTCGGCGGCGCGGAAGGCATCCACACCTTCCATGTTGTCGATCTTGTAGCTCAGATCGGCTACCATAAGTTCCTCGCCATCTACCGTTGCATCGGGCTTGATATCATCGGCCCGGATCAGCCTCAGCCGGATGCCGACGCCCTGCAGCAGGCTGAAGCTGCGCTCCAGAAGCACCAGATCGCCGCTCGGCAGAAACGTCCCGTCGCTGATATCGAAGCTGCCGTGACGACGGACATAGAAGATGCCCTTGCGCGGGCCTTCGAGAACAGCGGCATAATTGTCGCCAGCGGCGTTCAGGCTCTCTTCCGCGACGATGACCGGTGCGCCGGCCAAAGGTCCGTCGGTGGGCGCAACCACGACCGTCTCCAAGCTCTTGTTGGCCTTCAGTCGTGCATCCGGGATGAGCTTGGAAAGAGTCCGTTTCGGCGCAGAGGTCTGGAAGCCGGGGTCGGGGTAGACATCAACGCGATGAAAACGCTCGAAACCCACCAGCACCTCGCCCGGGCGAAAGGCCAGACTTTCAGCATCCACCATTTGCTTGCGCGTGTCCGGCTTACCGGATTTTGTGAGGATCGGCGTGACATCGACATCCGTGATCCCGGCAAGCCGGCCGGCGGAGTCACGCACCAGCGAACCAGTGATCCAGTCACCATTATCGATCACGCCGACGAAATGGGTCTGATCCGGCCGAAGACGAATGGATGACCAGCCGCCGAAATTCGGGTCCGCGGATTTCATGACCAGCCCACCGAGAAACTCCAGCCGGCCGAAGACCGTCTCCGCGCTGCCCGCGCGGAATGCCTCGATCCGCTCGCTCGTCACAGCAACAGGTGCAGCAAACACTGAACCTGCGAGCAATGCGAAAACTGCGACAGAGGACGACAAGAACCATTTCGCCAAATCAGAACGCCCTTGTCCGTCGCACAACGTATCGCGCGATCAATCAACCCGCGCGGCGCAGACCACGCCGGCCGCTGCCGCCCGCTTCGCTCTCGTCGGCAAACAAGGCTGCCAGCTGCTCGGTCATCGCGCCTGCCAGCTCGTCGGCATCCACGATCGTGACGGCTCGACGATAGTAGCGCGTCACGTCGTGACCAATACCGATGGCCAGAAGCTCGACCGGCGACTTCGTCTCGATCTGCTCGATGACCGCGCGCAGATGGCGCTCGAGATAATTGCCCGGATTGACCGACAGCGTCGAATCGTCGACCGGCGCGCCGTCCGAGATCATCATGAGAATACGACGCTGCTCGGGCCGCGCCAGCAAGCGGTTATGCGCCCAGATCAGCGCTTCGCCGTCGATGTTTTCCTTGAGCAGGCCTTCGCGCATCATCAGGCCGAGATTGGCTCGTGCACGCCGCCACGGTGTGGCCGCCGACTTGTAGATGATGTGGCGCAAGTCGTTGAGGCGGCCGGGCGTCGCCGGCTTGCCGTCGGCCAGCCACTTCTCGCGCGAAAGACCGCCCTTCCACGCCTTGGTGGTGAAACCGAGGATCTCTACCTTCACGCCGCAGCGCTCCAGTGTGCGGGCCAGAATATCGGCGCAGGTTGCGGCCACCGTGATCGGCCGGCCGCGCATGGAGCCGGAATTGTCGATCAGCAGCGTCACGACCGTATCGCGGAACTTCGTATCGCGCTCCTGCTTGAAGGAAAGCGGCTGCATCGGGTCGATGACGAGGCGGACGAGCCGCGCCGGATCCAGATAGCCCTCTTCCAGGTCGAAGTCCCAGGAGCGGTTCTGTTGCGCCATCAAGCGGCGCTGCAACCGATTTGCAAGACGGCCAACCGCGCCCTGCAGATGCGCGAGCTGCTTGTCGAGGAAGGCGCGCAGACGCAGGAGCTCAGACTCGTCGCACAGCTCTTCTGCCGGGATTTCCTCGTCGAATTCCTGCGTGAAGACCTTGTAGTCGACCTTTTCATTGAAATCGTCAAACGGCGTCGCCGGGCGCTTCATTTCGCCGGGCGTCTCGCTGTCCTCGTCGCCGTCGTCGCTCATGTCGTCGTCGGAGATCTCCGCGCCGTCCATCTCGCCGTCGTCGAGCTGTTCTTCCGAGGTCTCGCTGTCTTCGGACGGTGCGGCATCGTCGCCGGCCTCTTCCTCGACATTGTCCTGATTTTCCTCGTCGCTGCGCGGGCTGTCGTCTTCGGAGGAATTGTCCTCGTCGTTATTCTCTTCCGTGTCGTTATCGCCGTAATTCTCGGCCATTTCCATCGACGTCAGAAGATTGCGCACGAGCTTGGCGAAGGCCTGCTGGTCCTCGATCGCCGCCGGCAGCTTGTCCAGATCGACCGCGCCCTTTTCTTCGAGAAAGTCGCGCCACAGATCGAGCACGGGACCGGCTTCCGCAGGCGTCTTGCGCCCCGTCAGCCGCTCGCGCACCAGAAGGGCGACGGCATCATGGATGGGGGCATCCTCGCGCCGCGTCACGGTGCGGTAGTTGGACTTTGCCAGCCGGTCCGCGAGAACCGTATCCAGATTGTCGCCCATGCCGGCCATGCGGTTGGAGCCAATGGCTTCCACGCGCGCCTGCTCGACGGCGTCGAACACGGCCTTGGCATCATCGCCCTGCGGCGACATGACGGCATGAACCTTGGCGTTATGGCAGGCCTTGCGCAGCGCCATGGAGTCGCCCAGGCCACGCGTCATGGAAACGTCGTGGGCCGTTGGGCGCTTCGAAAGTTCGGGCAGGCGCATGCGGTCGCCGGCAAAGCCGGGCCGTTCGCTCGAAAATACGACCTCGATCTCCGGGCTGCCGGCAACCGCGCGGATGCAGCCCGTAATCGCCTGCCGGAGCGGCTCGGTATCAACCCCGCCGCCCGGTTTGGCCTTCGAATTATCGCCTCTGCCTGCCATTCTCCAGCCCCTCTCAGGCCGTCAGCACAATATTCGCTGCGCTTTCCTTGAGCTCGACGCCGAAAGCACGCTGGTAATGCTCGGCCACCAGCGTCCGCTCGAGTTCGTCGCACTTGTTGAGGAAGGTGAGACGGAAGGCAAAAGCAACATCGCCGAAGATTTCCGCATTTTCCGCCCAGGTGATGACGGTACGCGGGCTCATGACGGTCGAAAGGTCACCGTTGATGAAGGAGGCGCGGGTGAGATCGGCAACGCGCACCATCTTGGAGACGGTGTCGCGGCCGTTCTTCTCGCGGAAGCTCTTCACCTTGGCGAGAATGATGTCGACTTCGTTCTCATGCGGCAGATAATTCAGCGTGGTCACGATCGACCAGCGGTCCATCTGCGCCTGGTTGATCTGCTGCGTGCCGTGATAGAGGCCCGTCGTGTCGCCGAGGCCGACCGTGTTGGCGGTCGCAAACAGGCGGAATGCCGGGTGAGGACGGATGACGCGGCTCTGGTCGAGCAGCGTCAGGCGGCCAGATGATTCCAGCACGCGCTGGATGACGAACATCACGTCCGGGCGGCCGGCATCGTATTCGTCGAAGACGAGCGCAACGTTGTGCTGATAGGCCCAGGGCAGGATGCCGTCCTTGAATTCGGTGATCTGCTTGCCGTCCTTCAGGACGATAGCGTCCTTGCCGACGAGATCGATACGGCTGACATGGCTGTCGAGGTTGACGCGCACGCAGGGCCAGTTGAGGCGGGCTGCGACCTGCTCGATATGGGTCGACTTGCCCGTGCCGTGGTAGCCGGAGACCATGACGCGTCGGTTATGCGCAAAGCCGGCCAGAATGGCGAGCGTCGTGTCGCGGTCGAAAAGATAGTCGGGATCGAGATCGGGAACATAGGGGTCGCCCTGGGAGTAGGCGGGAACCATCAGGTCGCTGTCGATGCCGAAAGCCGTGCGCACCGAGACTTTGGTGTCGGGGAGGTTGGAAATTTCCAAATCGATCTTGCTCATTGCGTCTCCATCGCGGCGGACCCTGTCCGGCCGACCGCGCAAGGCCTTCCCTGGCGGCTTTGTTCAATCTTGTCCTATCGTTCGGGTTAGCAGAAACCCGCCTGCTTTAGCAACTGATAGGCCTGGATCACGGCGCGAAAACGCTCCTCCGATCCACGGTCGCCGCCATTTGCATCCGGATGATGCTTTTTGACAAGCTCTTTGTAGCGCGACTTGATGTCCTCGGGCGTTGCATTTGCGGCAAGGCCCAGTGTTTCGAAGGCCTTGCCTTCCAGAGGCTTCAGCTTTTTCACCCGTGGCTCGAACCGAGGTCCCCGTCCACGTCCCTGCTCGACGAAACCGAACGGGTCTTTCATGCGCGCCTGCGAGGCAGCCGACCCGGAACGGGTCGTCCCTTGGGTCGGGCCGTGCTTGGCGTTCTTGTTGACGCCGACCGTCCAGGTCGGGCGATGGCCGGTGATCGCCTCTTTCTGATAGCGCGCGATCTCGCTGTCGGAGAGGCCGGAGAAGTAATTGAAACCCTTGTTGTATTTCTGCACGTGCTCGAAACAGAAAAGAAAATACTGCCCCTCCGCGTGACGCCCGACAGGCGCGCGGTGCTTTCCCGGTTCGTCGCAGCCGTCCCACTGACAGGTGGGAGCGGAAGGCTCCGGCCTCGCCTGCGCATGCTTTCGCGTGCGAATGCGATCGAAATATTTGGAATCAAGTTTCATGAGGCGCTGAGTATGGGGTTTCAAAAGCCCCACAACAAGAATTGACAAGGAAGAATGTTGGTGGCCTTCTGGAACCCTTTTCGCCGCTTTGCAAGGGTGCATATGTCCGTTCAATCCGAGATAGAGCAACTGCTGGAAACACACTTCCAGCCAGAACGCCTCGCCGTGATCAACGAAAGCGACCGCCACGCAGGCCATCGCCCGCCCGAAGAGGGCAATGAGACGCATATGCGAGTGCGCATCGTCTCGCCCGCCTTCGCCGGCATGACCCGCGTCGCCCGCCACCGCGCCATCAACGATGCGCTGAAGCCCGCCTTCGACCAGGGTCTGCATGCGCTCGCCATCGAAGCGGCAGCGCCGGGCGAGCCGACGCGGTGGTGACGGCACGGTCTTTTGCTGGTAATGCGACGCCGGCAATGTAAGACTGGTTCACATGAGAGACGACAAGACAGTGCGGGACAAGCGCGGCTATCACCACGGCAATCTGCGCGAGGCGCTGATCGAGGCCGCGCTGAAGCTCATCAACGAGCACGGCTCGGACGGCGTGACGCTGTCGGAGGCAGCCCGCCTTGCCGGCGTCAGTGCTGCCGCGCCCTATCGCCACTTCAAGGACCGCAACAGCCTGATGACGGCGGTGGCCGAACAGGGTTTCACCACCTTTGCAGAGGTGCTTGAAAAGGCCCGTTCGGCAACGCCGAACAACCCGGTGAAATCGCTGATGGCGATTGGCGAGGCCTATCTGGATTTTGCCCGCCGTGCGCCCGCCCATTATGCCGCCATGTTCGAGGCAGGCATCGCCCATGGTTCGACGCCGGATCTGGCGCGCGAAAGCGCCCGCGCCTTCAACGTGCTGCGCGATGCAGCCACCGACATCCACGCCATCCTGCCAGCCGACCGCCGCGCGCCTGCGCTGATGATCGCGCTCCATATCTGGTCGCTGACCCACGGCGTCGCCTCGCTCTTCCTGCGCGGCGACAATGCACGGCGCAATCTCCCCGTGAAACCGGAAGAACTGCTCGAATCAGGAGTCCTGATCTATCTCGACGGCCTCGGCTATTCGCCGCGCTGAACGTCTCCGGCCTCGCCTCCTTCAATTATTTTCGACGCCTTCTTGACTTTCCCCTGTGCTCCGCCAATCTATGTGAATGTTATTAACATTAACACCAACGGAGGCAGCGATGAGCATCGCCACCAAACTGGATGAAGTGGGACGTCCCGCATGGATCGTGGCGATGATTGCCGGCTTCATCATCTTCTGGCCGATTGGCTTGGCCATTCTGGCTTTCACCATATGGAGTGGACGAATGGGTTGCAGATCTTACGCATATGCCGGCTATCGTGACGAACGCCGTGCGTGGAAGGAAGCCTGGCGGGACCGCAAGCGCGAAATGCGCGAGATGTTTCGCTCCGAGCGCAACCGCTTCGGCGGCGCAATGAGCACCGGCAACAGCGCCTTCGACGACTACAAGGCCGAAACGCTGCGCCGCCTCGAAGAGGAACAGGCCGAGTTCAACGAATTCCTCGAAAACCTCCGCCGGTCCCGCGACAAGGCCGAGTTCGAACAGTTCATGCAGAGCCGCCGCAACGCCTCCGCTCCGGCAACGACCGAAAACAACGGGTCCGGCAACCTGGAACCCTGGCGCGACCAGTCCGGCGACAACAACGCGCCGAACCTCTGAACGCCCGACCCCACATGACGACGGCGTCGCTCTTCCGAGCGGCGCCGTTTTCGTTTGCGGCCTCTTCCGGAACAAATTCCGCGTACCTCGCGTTTGCTCCAACGAATGTCGCAGGCTCACGCGACATCCATCAGCGCAGCAGTGCGGAGGTAAAGAACATGCTGAAATGGGCTTTGATTTTTCTCATCATCTCGGTCGTTGCCGGTCTCTTCGGCTTCACCGGCATTTCCGCGGCGGCAGGTGGCGTTGCGCGCATCCTGTTCTTCATCGCGATCGTGATCTTCCTGATCTTCGTGGTGCTGGCGATGCTCGGCATCGGCGCCGTGACCTGATCGTCTTTATCAGGCTTAAATATCGTCCTCGGCGGCGGGGCGGATGCGCAGCTTGGTGATCCGGTTGCGCTCCCGCTTCATCACGATGAAGCGCTTGCCGTAGAAGGTGAAGGCCTGCCGCTCGTCGGGGATGGATTTCGACTCATGGATGACGAGGCCGGCAATTGTCGTGGCCTCTTCGTCCGGGAGGTCCCAGTCCAGCGCACGATTGAGGTCACGGATCGGCACCGAGCCATCCACCACCATCGACCCATCGGCTTCCTGACGAACGCCTTGCATATCCAGGTCGTATTCGTCGGAAATGTCTCCGACGATCTCCTCCAGAATATCTTCCAGCGTCACAAGACCCTGCACTTCGCCATATTCGTCGACGACGATGGCGAAGTGGCCCTTGCGGCGGAGAAACGCGTTGAGCTGGTCCTTGAGGTTTGTCGTATCCGGCACGAACCAGGGCTTCTGCGCCAGCTTGACGATCTCGATCTTCGACGCGTCGGCATCGACATCGGCCATGGCGCGCAGCAAGTCCTTGGCGTGCAGCACACCGATGATGTTGTCGGTCGAGCCACGCCAGATCGGCATGCGTGTATAGGGGCTGTCGAGAATGATGCGGACATTGACGTCCGGTGGGTCGTCGGCATTGATTGCCCGCATCGCCACGCGATGCACCATGATGTCAGAGACTTCCAGTTCGCCGAGATCGAGCACGCCGCCTAGGCGGTCGCGGTCCGCCTTCACCACCGAGCCTTCCTTGTGGAGATAATCCACCGCCCCGCGCAATTCCTCATGCGCGCTCAGCATGGAAACCTCGCTGGAGAGCTTCACGCCAAAAAGCGCCATGATGCCCCGCACCAGCCAGTTGATCGCTGCCGAGATCGGCCCCACGACCAGCACGAAGAGGCGCACAACGGGCGCGACAGCGAGTGCGAAACGATCCGGCCCGGCAATTGCCCAGCTCTTCGGCAGCACTTCGGAGAAGACGACGACGATGGCGGAGGTCACCAGCGTTGCAATGGCGACGCCAGACGCGCCGAACACCTCCAGGAACAGGCTCGTCATCAGCGAGCCCGCCAGAATGTTGACGATCGTGTTGCCGATCAGCAACGCGCCGATCAGCCGGTCACGCCGCTCGATCAGACGCGTGACGATCCCTGCGCGTTCCTCGCCATTGTTGCCGAGCGTATGCATGCGCGACTTGGAGGTCGCCGTCAGCGCGGTCTCCGACCCGGAGAAAAATCCCGACAGCAGAACCAGCGCAACGATGCTGGCAATACTGATCCAGTAATTTCCCAGAAAGGTCAGGATCGCGTCAAAGGTCATGGGGCGAGTTTCTCCTCCAGGAAGCGAACGACTTCCGAAGCCGGCACGTCATCGGCAATGAAGGACTCGCCGATGCCGCGCGTCAGGATGAAGGTCAGCTTGCCGCCCTTGACCTTCTTGTCCTGGGCAATCGCCTCCATCAGCCGGTCCGCCGAGGGCATCTCGCCGGGAATATCCTGCAGGGTGGTCGGCAGGCCGACCTCCTTGAGGTGGCGAACGACACGCGCCGCCGCGTCCGGGCTCGCCAGATTCATCCGGGCGGAAAATTCATGCGCCAGCACCATGCCGATGGCCACACCTTCGCCATGCACGAGCCGGGCGCTGTCATATTGGGTAAAGGCTTCCAGCGCATGGCCAAACGTGTGGCCGAGATTAAGCAACGCGCGAGCACCATTTTCGCGCTCGTCCGCCGCAACGACATCGGCCTTCGCCTGGCAGCTCGCCGCCACCGCATCGATGCGGGCATCGCCCCCCGCAAACACATCGCGCCAGTTCGCCTCCAGCCAGGCAAAAAACTCCGGCTTGTCGATGAGACCATATTTCGCGACTTCCGCATAACCGGCCCGGAATTCGCGCGGGGTGAGCGTATCGAGCACATCGGTGTCGGCCAGCACCAGATCGGGCTGATGGAAGACGCCGACAAGGTTCTTGCCATGGCGCGTATTGATGCCGGTCTTGCCGCCGACAGAACTGTCAACCTGCGAAAGCAGCGAGGTCGGCACCTGAATGAAACGTGAGCCACGCCTGACGATACCGGCCGCAAAGCCCGTCAGGTCGCCGATCACACCGCCACCCAGCGCAATGACCGCATCACCGCGCTCGATGCGCGCTCCCAGAACATGGTCCACGACGCTGATCAGATGCTCGAAGCTCTTCGTCTTCTCGCCGGCCGGCAGTGTCAAAGAGGTTGCGGCAAGCCCTGCCTGACTTAAGCTTTCCATGAAAGCCGGAAGGTAGCGGGCACCGACATTCTCGTCGGTAATCACGGCGAGCTTGCGCCCCTTCAACCGTGCGGAAATCTCACGCCCGGCCGAGGCGATCAGGCCGGGACCGATCAGGATGTCATAGGAGCGGTCCCCGAGCGGGACACGGACGGTGCGTTTTGCTTCAGCCAGCATGATCGGCCTCTTCTCTGGATGCCGGCAAAGCGTGAGCGGCAACCGCCTCCAGCACTTCCCGCATGATGATTTCCTTCTTGGCCTCGCGCGACATGACCTCGATATCGGCCTCCGCATAAATCGGATAGCGCGCAGCCATCAGATTGGCCAGCGTCTCGCGCGGATTGGGGGTCTTCAGAAGCGGACGGTTGTCGCGTTTGGATACGCGCCCCCAAAGCGTTTCCAGATCCGCGTTGATCCAGACGGACAGCGCACCCATCTCGCGGATGACGCGACGCGTGTTTTCGTTGATGAAGGCGCCGCCACCGGTCGACACCACCCGCGGCCCGGTCTTGAGCAGACGCTCGATCACGCGCGCTTCCAGCGAGCGGAATTCCGGCTCGCCATAGGCAGCGAACAATTCATTGATCGTCATGCGTGATACGCGCTCGATCTCGTGGTCGGAATCCACAAAGGGAATATCCAGCGCCTGCGCGGTGATCTTTCCGATCGCCGATTTTCCAGCGCCCATCAGGCCGACAAAGACGAGATCGCGCTTGCCGAGCGCCAGCCGCGCCCGCGCCACCAGATCATCGCCGTTTCCCGTATCGGACACGCCTTATCCTCAAGTCTTGCCACCTGAAGCGTGATCGCGATCTATCAGGTCGGGGATTGCGCTTCAGGTCTTTGTTTGTCGCATGTCGTTATCGCAAATAACGCTGCACGCTTCTGCGCGACATGCCCTCACCCTGTTCCTATCGGCAAAAGCAAAGCAGGCGTCAAGTGCGCACGCCCTGTGTTGCAGGTTGCCATGCCGGCGCGTAGACCGCATATAGACAAAAGCTCGATTCGCTTGCGGGAATTCCGATGCCCACTCTGTTTCGCCTCATCCTGTGGTGCGCGATGATCGCCGGAGCCGGCTATGCGATCCTCTATGTGCTCGCCTACGGCGTTGAACCGCGGCCGCGCGAGGCCTATGTCAAGATCCCTTCCGAGCGCGTCAACGTTCAGACGACCGAAGGGCAGTAGCATGGCGGATCTTTCCGGCGCCCATGTCGAAGCCTTTCTGGAAATGATGAGCGCCGAGCGCGGTGCAGCGCAGAACACACTCGCCTCCTACAAGCGCGACCTCGACGATGCCCGTGCCTTCATGAAGCGGCGCGGCGTGGCCCTGACGGAAGCGGCGTCTGCCGATCTCTCCGCCTATCTGTCCGATCTCGCGGCTCAGGGCTTTGAAACCTCCTCGCAGGCCCGGCGGCTTTCGTCGCTCCGGCAGTTCTACAAATTCCTCTACGCCGAAAACCTGCGCGGCGACGACCCGTCCGGTATCATCGACGCGCCCAAGAAGAACCGGCCGCTGCCGAAAATCCTGAACGAAGATACGGTCGGTAAGATGCTGACGCTGGCGGCGGAAGAAGCGCAACGCCCCGGTCCCGGCCAGACCGACCGGCTGCGCATGGCCGCCCTTCTCGAGCTTCTCTACGCGACCGGCATGCGCGTCAGCGAACTTGTGTCGCTTCCTGCCCGTGTCCTCAACGGCGAAGGCCGTTTCCTGCTCATCAAGGGCAAGGGCAACAAGGAGCGCATGGTGCCGCTTTCACGGCCGGCGATTGCCGCGCTCGACGCCTATGGTTCGGCGCTGAAGGCCGAGGCCGCAGCCAAGGATGGGCCGGACAGCCCGTGGCTTTTCCCCGCCCGCAGCAAGGAAGGCTATCTGCCGCGTCAGGTTTTCGCCCGCGACCTCAAGGCGCTTGCGGCCCGCGCCGGCGTTCCGGCTGCCGCGGTGTCGCCGCATGTGTTGCGCCACGCCTTTGCGAGCCACCTCCTGCAGAACGGCGCGGACCTGCGCGCGGTGCAGGAATTGCTTGGTCATTCCGACATTTCGACCACGCAGATCTACACCCATGTTCTTGATGAACAGCTGCAGAAATTGGTCCACGAGCATCACCCCCTTGCAAAAAAGCCAAAAACCGACGATTAGGGTCCGCGTAAACTGAAGCTGCCAGCGTTCTCCGAGCGCGGCTCACGCGCGCGCCACGTAGCGACCGGAACGGATCAGATGCACAATTACCTCGACTTCGAGAAGCCGATCTCCGATCTGGAGGGCAAGATCATCGAGCTGAAAAAGCTCGCCGAACAGGACGACAGCGTCGACACGTCCGAAGAAATCCAGAAGCTGGAAGCCCGCGCCAACGAGGCGATGGTGGAAATCTACGCCAAGCTGTCGGCCTGGCAGAAGACGCAGGTCGCACGCCATCCACAGCGCCCGCATTTCGTCGATTACATGGAAGCGCTCTTCGAGGACTTCACGCCGCTTGCCGGCGACCGCGCCTTTGCCGAAGACGCCGCCATCCAGGCCGGTCTTGCCCGCTTCCGCGGTCAGCCGGTCGCGCTGATCGGCCAGGAGAAGGGCAACGACACCAAGTCCCGCATCAAGCACAATTTCGGCAGCCCGCGTCCGGAAGGCTATCGCAAGGCGATCCGCGTCATGGAACTCGCCGACCGTTTCGGTCTGCCGATCATCTCGCTGATCGACACCGCCGGCGCCTATCCCGGCGTCGACGCTGAGGAGCGCGGCCAGGCCGAAGCCATCGCGCGCTCCACCGAAATGTGCCTGAACGTCAAGGTCCCGGTCATCTGCATCGTGCTCGGCGAAGGCGGCTCGGGCGGCGCCATCGCCATAGCAACCGGCAACCGCGTCTACATGCTCGAACATGCGATCTACAGCGTGATCTCGCCGGAAGGTGCCGCCTCGATCCTGTGGCGCGATTCCGCCCGCGCCAAGGAAGCCGCCACCAGCATGAAGATCACGGCTGAAGACCTCAAGGGCCTTGGCGTCATCGACGGCATCATCCCCGAACCGGTCGGCGGCGCACACCGTGATCCGGAAGCCGTGATTGCTGCCACAGGCGATGTCATTGCCCGGGCGCTTGCCGATCTCAAGAGCGTGAAGGACCTGCGCAAGCAGCGCCGGGAGAAGTTCCTGGCCATCGGCCGCACCCTTTAAGGAAAGGGTTCTGCGCCCCCTCCACCTGCCGCAGGGGCGACAACGGCAGCGACGGCTGATGCTCCCGTGTTTTAGCAGGTCACATTGCTTCCACATTTGCCCAAACTTCAACACATTTGGGCTGTTTGCAGTGGATAAGTGTGTTCCATCCAAATGCGGTGCGTCCTGATAAGGTCCGCTTAACGAATTGTGAACTATAAGAGTCTGCCGGACTATTCGTCCGGCCGTCAGGCATCAGTTTCTCGAGCGGTGAATATGCGGTTCAAAGCCTTAGTCATCATGGCCTTCGCGGCAACCATGCTTACGGCATGCCAGCAGGAGGATGTGCTGGACATCTCGCGCATCCAGGGCAAGGCTGAACTTCGCCTGTCCAACGCGACCGTTTCGCGCATGAAGGCGCTGAACATGGATCGCAATTCGCCGATCATGATCCGCATCTTCAAGGAAGAAGGCGTGATGGAGGTATGGAAGGCCAATACCGCCGGCCGTTACGCCCTGCTGAAGAGCTACCAGATCTGCGCCTGGTCCGGCATGCTCGGCCCAAAGACCAAGGAAGGCGACCGACAGGCGCCCGAAGGCTTCTACGATATCACGCCGGCGCAGATGAACCCCAACTCGCGCTACTATCTCGCCTTCAACATCGGCTACCCCAACGCCTATGACCGCTCGCTCGGCCGCACCGGATCGAACCTGATGGTGCATGGCGCCTGTTCTTCCTCGGGCTGCTACTCGATGACGGACGCCCAGGTGCAGGAGATTTTCGCGCTGGCGAATGACGCCTTTGCCGGCGGTCAGCGGGCATTTCAGATCCAGGCACTGCCTTTCCGCATGACGGCCGACAACATGGCACGCCACAAGAACAGCCCGAATTTCGATTTCTGGAAGATGCTGAAGGTCGGCTACGATCAATTCGAGATCACGCATCGCCCGCCGGTGGTCAACATCTGCAACCACACCTATGTCTTCAATCAGGTCGCGGCCCCTGGCCAGAGCTTCAACCCGTCCAGCCAATGCCCTGCCATGTCGACTCCGCCGGAAATGGCGCAGGCCTATGCCGCCTTCCAGGCGAAGTACAACACGGAATACGCCGTGGCTGAAAAGAAATACGCCGGCTATGTCTGGGATGAGCCGACTGAGGCACAGCGCAAGGCGGCGGTCGCCGATCTGAAGAAGAAGAGCACGGATCTGGCCTTTGCCCCGACAGGCAACGGCCTGCAGGCTGGCAAGCTGGTCAAGATGGAGGAATTCCAGGCCGAGGAAAAGCAGCGCGCCCAGACCGAGGCCGACAAGGCGCTCGCACAGGCCGCCATCAAGGCCGTCGAGAAGACCAGGCGCGCGCCAGTCCCGCAGGAGAACCCGATCGCGCCGGCCGCCCAGCCGACCACGGCCAGCGTGGCTTCCAACGTTCCGGAAAACCGACCGTTCTGGAAGCTCTGGAACTGATTGCCATGTCCGGGCAGCAGCCCGAGAAGCCCGATCTCTTTCTGGACCTCAGGGGGCTGAAATGCCCCCTGCCAGTGCTGCGCACCCGCAAGGCGCTCAAGTCGCTTGCCGAAGGCGCGCTGGTGGAAATCGAGACCACGGACCCGCTCGCCGGCCTCGACATTCCACACATGTGCCATGAAGACGGTCATACGCTTTTATCCTCCGAGAGACTGAAGGACGGGCACCGGTTTCGGCTCCGACGCACATGACAACGCGGCAGAAATGCCGTCACGCCCGTGCCAATTCGCCCACCCCCCTTTCGCAGACGCAAAAAAAATTGTATGAGCGCCCCAAAAGTAACTGGCGCTGTCCTCCCCGCATATTTGCCGCGCCCAAGCCTCAGAGATTTAAAGACGATGGAAATTCGCAATATCGCGATTATCGCGCACGTTGACCATGGCAAGACCACGCTTGTCGACGAGCTTCTGAAACAGTCGGGTTCGTTCCGCGAAAACCAGCGCGTTGCAGAGCGCGTGATGGACAGTAACGACCTCGAAAAGGAACGCGGCATCACCATTCTCGCGAAGGCGACCTCGGTCGAGTGGAAGGGTGTTCGCATCAACATCGTCGACACGCCCGGTCACGCCGACTTCGGCGGTGAAGTGGAGCGCATTCTCTCGATGGTGGACGGCGCGATCGTTCTCGTCGATGCGTCCGAAGGCCCGATGCCGCAGACCAAGTTCGTGGTCGGCAAGGCGCTGAAGGTTGGTCTCCGCCCGATCGTTGCGATCAACAAGATCGACCGTCCGGATGGCCGTCATGAGGAAGTGATCAACGAGGTGTTCGACCTCTTTGCAAACCTCGACGCCACCGACGAACAGCTCGACTTCCCGATCCTGTACGGTTCGGGCCGCGATGGCTGGATGAACGTCAATCCGGAAGGCCCGAAGGATGAAGGTCTGGCGCCGCTGCTCGATCTCGTGCTCAAGCACGTTCCGAAGCCAAGCGTCGGCGACGAAGACGGCGCCTTCCGCATGATTGGCACGATCCTGGAAGCCAACCCCTTCCTCGGTCGCATCATCACCGGCCGTATCCATTCCGGCTCGATCAAGCCTAACCAGGCTGTCAAGGTCATCGGCCAGGACGGCAAGCTCATCGAAAACGGTCGCATTTCCAAGATCCTCGCCTTCCGCGGCATCGAGCGTACGGCGATCGAAGAAGCCCATGCCGGCGACATCGTGGCGATTGCCGGTCTCTCCAAGGGCACGGTTGCCGACACGTTCTGCGACCCGTCCGTTTCCGAGCCGCTGCATGCGCAGCCGATCGATCCGCCGACGGTCACCATGTCCTTCCTCGTCAACGACTCGCCGCTCGCCGGCACCGAAGGCGACAAGGTGACGAGCCGCGTCATCCGCGACCGTCTCTTCAAGGAAGCCGAAGGCAACGTTGCGCTGAAGATCGAGGAAGCCGAAGGCAAGGACTCGTTCTTCGTCTCCGGCCGCGGCGAATTGCAGCTCGCCGTTCTCATTGAAACCATGCGCCGCGAAGGCTTCGAGCTTGCCGTGTCGCGTCCGCGCGTCGTCATGCACAAGGACGAGGCGACCGGCGAAACGATGGAGCCGATCGAAGAGGTCGTCATCGACGTGGATGAAGAGCATTCCGGCGTCGTCGTGCAGAAGATGTCCGAGCGCAAGGCCGAAATGGTCGAGCTGCGCCCCTCGGGCGGCAATCGCGTCCGCCTCGTCTTCTTCGCACCGACCCGCGGCCTCATCGGCTATCAGTCGGAACTGCTGACCGATACGCGCGGCACGGCGATCATGAACCGCCTGTTCCACGACTACCAGCCCTACAAGGGTCCGATCGCCGGCCGCGTCAACGGCGTGCTGCTGTCGAACGGTTCGGGCGAGGCTGTCGCTTACGCCATGTTCAACCTGGAAGATCGCGGCCCGATGATCATCGAGCCGGGTGAAAAGGTCTATGCCGGCATGATCATCGGCATCCATAGCCGCGACAACGATCTCGAAGTCAACGTGCTGAAGGGCAAGCAGCTCACCAACATCCGCGCCGCCGGCAAGGATGAAGCCGTGAAGCTGACGCCGCCGATCCGCATGACGCTCGACCGCGCACTCTCGTGGATCCAGGACGACGAACTGATGGAAGTCACGCCGAAGTCGATCCGCCTGCGCAAGCTGTTCCTCGACGCCAACGACCGCAAGCGCTTCGAAAAGAGCCGCGCTGTCGGCGCTGCGTAAGTCAGATCTTCCCGTTTTCCTCTGAGGGGGAGAAGGGGGAACGCTCTTGCTTTCTATGTCAAAAGGCCCGCGTGGATTGTTCCACGCGGGCCTTTTACTTTGCTGGTTGGGCGTGGCGAGGGCGGTGCTCCATCCATCTCCCCCCTTGTGGGGGAGATGGCGGCAGCCAGAGGGGGTCTTTACCGCAAGCACTGAGCCAGAGGAAAGAAAAACCCCTCCCCAACCCTCCCCACAAGGGGGGAGGGAGAGGCACGCCGCACGCGCTCGGTGCCTTCTCGCCGTATTCGCAAGTCGCCTGATTACAAATAAGCCCGCGTGGATCGCTCCACGCGGGCTTTTGTTATCCGGCTTAACTTCGCCTCGCCAGCTCAGAACTTCGCCGTCATCGGGTCCGGTCCGACGCGATTGTCGCCATCGAGCGCATCCAGAACGGCTTTCGCCTCGGCATCCAGCGTGAAATCGAAGACCTTGAAGTTTTCCTCGATGCGCGACGGCGTCACCGATTTCGGGATGACGATCAGGCCGTTGTCGAGATGCCAGCGGATGATGACCTGCGCCGGCGACTTGCCGAGGCGCTGGGCGACCTTGGCGATATCCGGATTCGACAGAAGCTTGCCCTGGCCGAGCGGGCTCCAGGACTGTGTGCGAAGCCCGAGACGTTCATGCACGGCGCGGAGCGCCTTCTGCTGGAAGTCCGGATGCAGTTCGATCTGGTTCAGAACCGGCGTTTCGCCGGTTTCGCCGATGATGCGCTCGAGGTGCTCTTCTGCGAAGTTGGAAACGCCGATGGAGCGCGCGCGACCCTGCTTCTTCAGTTCCACCAGCGCCTTCCAGGCGTCCACATAGGTGCCGCGATGGGGCGAGGGCCAATGGATGAGGAAGAGGTCGACATAATCGGTGCGAAGCCGCTTCAGGCTTTCGTCGAAGGCTTTCAGCGCCGTGTCATGGCTCTGGCGATCGTTCCAGAGCTTGGTCGTCAGGAAGATGTCGCCGCGTGCTATGCCCGATTGGCGGATGCCTTCGCCCACGCCTTCTTCGTTTTCATAGATCGCGGCGGTGTCGATGTGGCGATAGCCGACCTCCAGCGCCTTGCGCACGGCGGGGGCGACTTCCTCATTCGGCGTCTGCCAGACGCCGAGGCCGATCTGCGGAATTGCCTTGCCGTCGTTGAATTCGATCTTCGGTTGATCCATGGGGTGGCTCCTCTTTTGGGTGGTCACGCTGGTCACGAAAATGCACAAAGTTCCGATTTGTTACCGCATCTTCACTTGAAACAGCCTCGTTCGTCGGATTTGTTACGTCCGCATATCAGCGAAAAAATGGAGAGTGCTTTGAAAACGGAATGGCTGGACATTACCGCTTCCGATGGGAAGACCATTAAGATGTATATCGCGATCCCGGATAACAAGCCCAAGGGCGCGATTGTCGTCCTGCAGGAAATCTTCGGGGTCAATGCGCATATCCGCTCGGTCTGCGAGCGCTACGCGGCGGAAGGCTATGTGGCTGCCGCACCTGCGATTTTCGACCGTCTCTCGCCAGGCTACGAGCGAGGCTACGCTCCGGAAGACGTGCAGGCCGGGATCACCATGATGAAGGATTTCGACCGCGATGCCGTGATGCTCGACATCGGTGCGGCCGTCGAAGCGGTGAAACAATACGGCAAGGTCGGCGTCGTGGGCTACTGCCTCGGCGGGTCGCTTGCCTATCGCGCCGCGATCACCCGCGACGATCTGGCGGCCGCTTCCTGCTATTATGGCGGCATGGTCTCCGACATGGCCGACATGGCGCCCAAGTGCCCGACCATCGTGCATTTCGGCGAGACAGACCAGTCAATCCCGATGGAAAAGGTCGAGATCGTCAAGACGAAGCGTCCGGAGCTGCCTGTCTATGTCTATCCCGCGGGTCATGGCTTCAGTTGCGATGCCCGCTCGGCCTATGAACCGGTCTCGGCCAAGCTCGCCTGGGAGCGGACGCTGAAGCTGTTTGCGGAGAATGTCGGTTAATGGCATTGCGGGCGGGCTGTGTCGTGCACGTCGCCCCCCTCTCTTGCGATTTCTGATGTTTAGCCTTCGGCTAAGCCATCGAAATCGCTTTCTCCCCCACAAGGGGGGAGATTGGGAGAATGCCGCTCCCGCAAATTCCAGTCTCCCCCTTGGTGGGGGAGAAAGCAAAATCAACTCTTAGCCGGAGGCTAAGTGTTAGATTTTGCAAGAGAGGGGGTTTCCCCAGTTAGATCTCACCCCGCAAGCCGGCTTTCCGCCAGCTTCACCCAATAGGAAATCCCGTGCGGAATGATTTCGTCGTTGAAGTCGTATTCCGGGTGGTGGAGGCTCGCCGTCTCGCCGTTGCCGATGGCGATGAAGGCGCCAGGGCGGGCTTCGAGCATGTAGGAGAAATCCTCGCCGCCCATGGTGGCGTTCATGTTCTTCTCGACATGGGCCTCGCCGGCGATCTCGATGGCAGCAGCAATGGCATGTTCGGTTTCCAGATCGTGGTTGTAGGTCACCGGATAATTGCGGTCGTACCAGATTTCCGCGCTGCCCCCGGCAGCGGCGGCGATGCCGTGCGCGATCTCCTTGAGACGCTTTTCGGCAAGATCGCGCATTTCCTTCTTCAGCGTGCGCACGGTGCCGCCGAGCTTCGCCTCGTTGGGGATGACGTTATGCGCATTGCCGGCATTGAACTTCGTCACCGAGACCACGACGGATTCCAGCGGGTCGGCGTTGCGCGAGGCGATCGTCTGCAGCGCCATGACGATTTGCGCGCCGATCACGACCGGATCGATGCCGCGGTTCGGCATCGCGGCGTGGCCGCCGAGACCCTTCACGGTGATCATGAACTCGTCCGTCGAGGCCATGATCGCGCCCTTGCGGATTGCAAACGTACCGACCGGAATGCCGGGGAAATTGTGCATGCCGTAGACTTCGGAAATTCCGAAGCGCTCCATCATGCCGTCCTTGACCATCTCGTTACCGCCACCGCCGCCTTCTTCCGCCGGCTGGAAAATGACAGCCACGGAGCCCATGAAATTGCGCGTCTCGGCGAGATATTTTGCCGCACCCAGCAACATGGCGGTGTGGCCATCATGGCCGCAGGCATGCATCTTACCGGGGGTCTTGGAGGCCCAGGGCTTGCCGGTCTGCTCGTTGATCGGCAGCGCGTCCATGTCGGCGCGAAGACCGATCGTGCGGCCCGGCCCCTTGCCCTTGATGATGCCGACGACGCCGGTGCGCCCAAGCCCGGTCACAACCTCGTCTACGCCCACTTCCTTCAGCTTTTCGGCCACAAAGGCCGCTGTCGCGTGAACATCGAAGAGAAGCTCCGGGTTCTCATGAAGCTTTCTCCGCCAGCCGGCGACTTCGTCCTGAAGCTCGGCGGCACGGTTCAAAATCGGCATGGTCGAATTCCTGTCGTCATTGGTGAGTATGCGGCTTTGCGGGCGATCTTGGACCGGCTGGGCAAATCAATCAATGGCCTTTCCTCTTGCCGCTCATATAGGGTAAAAGGCCGAAAGTTTCGAGCGGCAGGTCTCAATCTGAAGGAGTTTCACACATGGTAGCGGTCGGTTTTCTGCGAAAGATCATGGGCGGCACGTTGGCGGCAGCCCTCGCAGCGACCATCGCGCTCCCCGCCGAAGCGCTTGCGAATCCGAAGATCGTCGTTGATGTCGCGACCGGCCGCGTCATCTACCACCAGGAAGCTTTTCAGCGCTGGTATCCGGCCTCGCTCACCAAGCTGATGACGGCCTATGTCACGTTTTCGGCACTCAAGGGCGGTCGGATCACCCTGGATACGCCGGTCGTCATGTCCAAGCTCGCCGCAAGCCAGAAGCCGAGCAAGATGTATTTCAAGCCGGGTGCGCGCATGACCATGAACACCGCGCTGACGATCATGCTCGTCAAGTCCGCCAATGACATTGCCATGGCGGTAGGTGAAACGGTCGGCGGCTCCGAAGACAATTTCGTTTCGATGATGAACGCCGAAGCCGCCCGACTCGGCATGTTCTCCACCCATTTCGTCAATCCGAACGGGATGCCTCAGCCTGGACAATATTCGACGGCCCGCGATCTGGCTGTATTGACCGTGGCGCTGCGCCGCGACTTTCCGCAATATGCCGGCTATTTCGCACTCGAAGGGTTCATCAACGGCACCAAAAAATACACCAATTACAATCTCCTGATCGGCCGTTTCGACGGCGCGGATGGGATGAAGACAGGTTTCATCTGCTCCTCCGGATTCAACCAGATCGGCTCGGCGACGCGCAACGGCCGCACGGTTGTGGCCGTTGTCCTGGGCGCGGATAGCCTAGGGGGACGCGCCGATCAGGCAGCCGACCTCATGCAGCTGGGCCTGACGAAGCCGGAAACGGGCACGGACACGCTTGCGACGCTCGCACCCTATGGCGAAAACAGGGATCAGGTGGCAGACGTGCGCGACGAGATCTGCAATCCGAAGGCGGCGCAGGTGCGCTCGGAAGGTCGTGACGAGGAAGGCAAGATGAAGCTCAAGTCGCCCTATCTTCACGAAATGGATCACGATCCGCGCTTCGTCGTCGCAAACCTCCTGCCGCCGGAGCCCAAGGCCGCCAACGACGACGGGATCGAACAGGGCGACGGAGGACCCAAGCTCAAGCGCATCCCCGTTCCGAAGCCGCGACCCATGCAGCAGTAAGGAAGGACGATCCGGTGGCGAGCATCCCCGTTTCCATCATCACCGGCTTTCTCGGCGCCGGAAAGTCCACGCTGCTCAACCGGCTGCTGAAGGATAGCCAGCTTTCCGATTGCGCCGTCATCATCAACGAGTTTGGCGATGTCGGCATCGATCACATGCTGGTGGAGACGTCGGGCGACCAGATGGTGGAACTGTCCGACGGATGCCTTTGCTGCACGGTGCGCGGCGAACTGGTCGACACGCTCGCCTCCTTCATCGACATGATGCAGACAGGCAAGATGAAGCCGATTTCGCGCGTTGTCATCGAGACGACTGGCCTCGCCGATCCCGTGCCCGTGCTGCAATCGGTCATCGGCAATCCGGTGCTGGCGCAGAACTTTCATCTCGACGGAGTCGTCACGGTCATCGACGCGCTGAACGGCATGCGCACGCTTGACAACCACGAAGAAGCACGCCGGCAGTCCGCGGTCGCCGACAGGCTGGTAATTTCCAAGACGACCATGGCCGATCCATCCGACGTGGCTGCTCTCGCCACGCGGCTGATGGCCATCAATCCGAATGCGCGGATCATCGACGCGGACGGCGCAGAGGCCGCCACGGCATCGCTCCTTGAGGCGGGATATTTCGATGTTTCGGGGAAAAGCCCGGACGTCGCCCGATGGCTCGCCGAGGAGGACAAGGCGCATGATCATGATCATGATCATGATCATCACCACCACGCGGATGGCCATGAACATCACGATGCCGGGGCTCATGGCCACCACCAGGCTCATCACCACCACCACGATGACGTGAATCGCCACGACGCCTCGATCCGTTCCTTCTCGATCGTCCACGACAAGCCAATCGATCGGGGCGCGGTCTCGATGTTCGTCGATCTGCTGCGCTCGGCACATGGCGAAAAGCTTCTTCGCATGAAGGCGATCGTCATGCTCGCGGATGATCCATCGCGGCCGCTCGTTCTGCATGCCGCTCAATCGACCCTGCATCCCCCTGCCCGGCTGGAGGCCTGGCCTGGAGAGGATCGCCGGACCCGGCTTGTGCTGATCACCAGGGACCTTCAGGAAGACTTCGTCCGCGATCTTTTCGAGGCCTTCATCGGAAAGCCCCGCATCGGTGGCGCCGACCGGACAGCGCTCACGGATAATCCGCTGGCGGTTCCGGGAATGACGTTCTGACATAGGGGGCGCGGCTGGTCTTCACATGCGGGAGGACCATGTGCGAGAGAAGAGGAGCAAGCCCCATGACAGCAGCACCCGGACGTAGCGCAGCGTCGACCCGCGCGGACTACCGCGCATTCCGTACCATCCAGACACGCTGGATGGACAATGACATCTATGGCCACATGAACAATGTGGTGCACTACTCCCTCTTCGACACGGCGGTGAATGGCTGGCTGATCGAGGCCGGATTGCTGGATCTGAAGGCAGGCAAGGAAGTCGGGCTCGTCGTCGAGACGGGCTGCCGCTATCACGCGGAAATGATGTTTCCGGACGTGATCTCCGCCGGCATCCGAGTCGGCCGCATCGGTTCGTCATCCGTGCGTTACGAGGTCGGTCTCTTCCGCAATGACGAGGAGACGGCAAGCGCCGAGGGCTTCTTCATCCATGTCTATGTGGATCGAACGACGCGCCGCCCGAGGCCAATCAGCGCCGGGATGCGGGCGACGCTACAAACGATCGCGGTGTAAGACAAATTATGGCTCGACCGTCGGCCATTGCTGCGCCTGAAGGTCGGCCAGCAACCACTGTGCCGCCTTGCCCAGAGGCGTATCGCGGCGATGCGTCGCATAGAGCGGGAGAAGCCCCGGCAGAACGCCGGTGTCCTCGATCTGCAGACGAACAAGCCGCCCCTGCTTGAGATGGTCCGCAATCAGGTGGTGCGGCATGTTGCACCAACCGAAACCGCCGAGCAGAAATTCCAGTCGGCGGCCGATATCCACAAACCGCCAGACCCGTGGGCTCACAACGCTAAAACTGGGTCCAGCCTGTTGCGCCGGATCGGTGAGGATCAGTTGGACGTGTTCCGCCAGCACCTCACGTTCGACAGGCGGCTTGGCGCTTGCCAGTGGATGTGTGGGCGAAACGACCGGCACCAGCGACACCGATGTCAGCGGGTGAGCCTGCATGTCCTGCGACACCAGGGGCATGAGCGCGCAGATCGCAATCGCGACGGTTCCATCGCGCACACGACGCTCCGCAGTCCAGAGACCTTCCGTGAAAATCGAGACCGGAAGATCCGGAAAGGTCTTCTGCAGCCGCGAAAGACTGTCCAGCACCGGACCTGTCGGCACCATGCTGTCGATGGCAATGCCAAGCTCAGGCTCCAGCCCCGCCGACATCGAACCGGCCATGCGCGAGAATTGTTCGGCCTGACGCAGCACCTGCCGCGCCTGCGCCGCAAGCACACGGCCCGCTTCCGTCATCTTCGGCACCTTGGCGCTTCGATCGAAAAGCTGCACCTGCTGAACGTTTTCGAGTGTTTGCACCGCATGGCTGATCGCCGATTGCGCCCGGCGCAGTTTCCGCCCCGCCGCCGAAAAGCTCCCCGTGTCCTGAATGGTGACGAGCACCAGCAATTGATCGAGCGTCAGCGCATTCAGCATGATCCATCTCCATTCAAGATGGATCATATCGAAATTCCATCTCTTCTTCAAATGGATTGCGTGCGTTAGGTTTACTCATCATCACGAACAAGGAATTGAAACATGGACACTGTTGCAAAGACCGGCTGGTCCGGCAAAACGATTGCCATCTGGGTGCTGCGGATTCTGGCAGCCGGCATCTTTCTATCGGCCTCCGCCATGAAGCTTTCCGGCCAGCCGCAGATGGTCGACGAATTCACCACCATCGGCCTTGGCCAGGGCTTCCGTTACCTTACCGGCCTTCTGGAACTGGCAGGCGGCATTGCCGTGCTGATCCCGCGCTTCTCGCCGCTCGGCGCTCTTTTGCTGCTCTGCGTGGACGCCGGCGCCTTCGTCACGCAGATCACAATCCTCCACATGGACTGGATCCACACGATCGTCATCGGCGCGCTCCTTGTCGCCGTCATTGCTCTGCAGCGCCCGGCCCTCAAGGCGCTGATCGGCCGCTGACCGGCCAGCATCTCTGAAAGCCACGCATGAAATAACCCGGCCGGAGCAATCCGGCCGGGTTATTTCATGCAGATTTGAAGGGCCCCGCCGCAGGGATCGGCGGGGCCCGATAAAGTCACGCCGGCATGAACGAGCCGAACGTGACCTCCGTGTCGATGACCGGCACCATGGCGCCGCGCGAGTGCGAATAGACATCGCTCGTCCCCGTGACCTGGAAGCCGAGCTTGTCCTGCACCTTCAGCGAAGCCGGATTGTCGGCAATCGCGCCAGCAAACAGCGTTTCGCCCATCATCCGGCCGAAGAAGCGCTCGATAAGCGCGCCCACCGCCTCGGTCATGTAGCCATCACCCCAATGGGACGGCGACAGCCAGTAGCCTAGATGCCAGCCGGTGCGGTCGCCCGCTTCGCGCCACTCGATGGTGATGCAGCCTTCCAGCGCACCACCGTCGAAGGCGATGGCATAGGCCCAGCCATTCATCTCGCCGCCTTCCCAGAGCCGGATCCAGTCCAGCGCATCATCGCTGGCATAAGGAACCGGAACCGAGGTCAGCATGCGGACGACCCGGATATCCTGCATCGCGGCGGCAATCCGATACTGGTCCTCCGGCTTCAGCTTGCGCAGCGTCAACCGCGGCGTGCGGATGGTCGGCTGGGTCGCGAAGTCGAGGCTGCGGGTCGGAGCCATCGTGTGCCTGTTGCTCCGTGGAAGTGCGAGCGCGCTCATCTCGAACCTCCCCAGCTTCTCAACGACATCCAGGTCCGCCGGTCGAGCCTGTACCATTCGACCGGAACCGGCCCACCCATGGCGAGAACCGAGACCATGCCGGTGCCCTGGAACTGGAACCCGCACTTGTGGATGACCCGCCGCGAGGCGACGTTGACGACGCGGCAACGTGCATCGATCGTCTCGATGGAGCCCGCCCGGAAGGCCATGTCGACGAGAACCTGCGCGGCCTCCGTCGCATAGCCCTGGTTCCAGAACGGCTCGCCCAGCCAGTATCCGATCTCGGCACGATCTGGATCGCGGGGATCCTGCTCGATCCCGCAGCAACCGAGGAGTCGACCGTCATCCGCCTTGGTGATGGCATAGACGGCCTTGCCAATCCCGCCATTGGCGGCACGACCGACAAAAGCTCGGGCATCGGCCACCGTGTAGGGGTGGGGCATACGCGAAACCATCGTGGCGATTTTGGCATTGTTGGCGAGATGGGCAAGGGCGTCGATGTCGTCAATGTGGGGAGCGCGCAGAACAAGCCGCTCGGATAACAGGACGGGGGACGCACTTAAGGCCCTTTGCGGCGCAGATGGCAACTCTGCCCGCTCTAACGGGGACCGGGATGGTCCCTCTCTCAACAGTTCGCTTTGCATCGGTTCAGTCCTTTTCGAGACAAAAGAAAAAGGGGAGTTGGGTATCGCCCCATCTCCCCTTCTTTGTCTCTGGCCTGAACCTTTTCAGGGTGCGCCAGCCGGGTCGATGAGACGCCGGCTGTTTTAAAGCGCTACCGGCTTATTCCGCTGCTTCTGCCGCTTTCGGCATCACGGACACGTACGTGCGGCCGTTGCCTTTCGTACGGAAGTTCACATTGCCGGCGGTAAGCGCAAAAATCGTATGATCCTTGCCGAGGCCGACATTGTCACCAATGTGCCACTGCGTACCGCGCTGACGCACGATGATGTTGCCTGCAACGACGGCTTCGCCGCCGAACTTCTTCACGCCAAGGCGCTTGGACTGCGAGTCGCGACCGTTGCGCGAGGAGCCGCCAGCTTTTTTGTGTGCCATGGGAGTTCTCCTTTAAACCTAGTTCTTACTTGCCGGCCGCGATGTCCAGGATACGGACAGTCGTCTGATGCTGGCGATGACCACGGGTGCGCTTGGAATTCTGCCGACGGCGCTTCTTGAAGGCGATGACCTTCTTGGCGCGACCCTGCTCGACAACTTCCGCCGTCACGATAGCGCCTTCCACAACGGGAGCGCCGATCTTCGTGCCAACCATGAGAACTTCGGTGAATTCGATCTTGGCGCCTGCTTCGCCTTCCAGCTTTTCAACTGTGACGACGTCGTTGGCGGCCACGCGGTACTGCTTACCGCCGGTCTTGATGACTGCGAACATTTTTTAACCTTTCATGTCCGTTCCGGCTCTTATCCTGCGACTTGCAGTATAGGCCGTCTTTTTATCAGTCGATTGAGCAGGAATTTCAAAGCCTTGCGACCTTGCTCCACCTGCCGGTGAAACCCGCAAATCCTGCGGGCACAAACGGCGGACGGAGTCCATGCCATTTGACCGTCGCGGGATACGTCAAGGTTGAATGACTGTCAAGCCAAGCCCCAATGATTTCTTGCATTTTCGCTCTTGCCAGTCCATCCATCTCTCGCTATGAGACAGCCCGCGCGTCAAACCGCGCCGACCAGACATGCGGAGAGGTGGCAGAGTGGTCGAATGCACCGCACTCGAAATGCGGCATACCTTCACGGGTATCGTGGGTTCGAATCCCACCCTCTCCGCCATCGTACAAACACCCTCCTCCAATTTCCCCGCAAGTGTTTGAGCCACATACGCTTTTCTGAGTGACCTGCCCCCAACCAAGGGCCAAATTTCTAACCGGGTCGGATTTATCGTCAGAGACTGCGCAAGACATAACGTCCACATGCCCGAAGACGCTTGTATTTCGAGGCGGTATCATAAGCCGCGTGCGCAGTCATATGGACGCTATTTTCTCCGTTGGGCGTCGCCTGTGATGACGCGCGCGAAGCGGGTTTCCGCCGCCAAGCCAGCGCGGCATTTGAGAAATGGGCATCGTGCAGATCGCCGCGAGGGACCCGAACTGGGGAAAGCTTTGGGAAACTCCACACCGGGGCAAAACCCCTCTTCAACGATCTTCACTGGCTGTGGGCATTCTCCCGGAATGAAGGACAAGCGAGGAACAGGACCGCGTCAATAAGGGCCTGAGTGAAGCAGGATTCCGCTCTCCAGGCGGTGTATTCGCAGGGTTGCGTGCATGTTCCGGCGGCCCTCGCGCCGTCACCAAACTTTCTTGCAAGTGTCGCCCGCCTGTCATGGTGAGGTTCCATTAGCCCCCTTGAACAAAGGAGGGTCGAAATGGAACCCCGTGCGGTTGAACTTCGTGGAATCGGCAAGGGCTTTGGAGCAGATGACGTTCTGAAGGCCATTGATCTTTCCGTCCGCCCCGGCGAATTCCTGTCACTGGTCGGCATGTCCGGCTGTGGCAAGTCCACGCTTCTGCGTATTATTGCCGGGCTGGAACAGCCGGACCGCGGCAAGGTGCTGATCGGCGGCGAAGATGTCACCACGCGCGATCCGAGCGACCGCAACCTTGCCATGGTCTTCCAGTCCTATGCGCTTTATCCGCATATGACAGTCCGGCAGAATATCGCCACGCCGTTGCGCATGCGCCGCCTGTCGCTGGCCGCGCGTCTCCCGCTGGTCGGTCGGATGGCAGCTTCCACGCAGAGCCTGCGCGAGATTGACGAAGCCGTTGCCGCCGCCGCCGCGCTGCTGCAGATCGATCATCTGCTCGACCGCAAGCCGGCCCAGCTTTCCGGTGGCCAGCGGCAGCGCGTGGCGCTGGCGCGTGCTCTTGTGCGCGAACCCGCCGCCTTCCTCATGGACGAGCCGCTGTCCAATCTCGACGCCAAGCTGCGCGCCCATATGCGCGACGAGCTCGCCGGCCTGCATCGCCGCCTCGGAGCCACCTTCATCTATGTCACCCACGACCAGGTCGAAGCCATGACCATGTCGGACCGCATCGCTCTGATGACGGAAGGCCGCATCGAGCAGCTGGGCACGCCGGACGAACTCTATCGGCAGCCTGCCACGCTGACGGTCGCCCGCTTCATCGGAACGCCGTCGATCAACCTTCTGCCGGTCGAGATTTCCGCCGAGGGTCGGATCCATGCGCAAGGACAGGATCTCGGTCTGGCTGTTGCCGATCGCAAGGGTGCTGCCGCAACCCTCGGCCTTCGCCCGGAGGACCTCCACCCCGTCGTCGGCGGACTGGCCGTGCGGATCGCGCGCAGCGAAATGCATGGCGCCGATCGCTTCGTCCACTGCCACCTGTTGAAGGACGAGGCTGTCAGACTGACGGTCCGCATCCATGCCGGCGCAGCGCTCGAGGCTGATGCCGACGGCGTCCTGCATCTCGGCTTCCGGCGGGAAAATGCCCATCTCTTCGGCGACGACGGCCTGCGCCGCGCCTTGGCCGACCGGCACGAGGTGGCGGCATGACCGCGATCGAAGCCGGCCAGATCCCTTCCGCAATGTCCACGGCCAAGCGAAGAAGCGCCGGAAACCGCGTGGCCTGGCGGGGTCTTGCCTTCGTGGCTCCCGCCGTGCTGCTGCTGCTCGCCACCTACATCATTCCGATCGTGGTTCTGGCCGGCTTTTCTCTAACGGATTACAAGCTGGGCGCCCTCGCCTTCCACTTCGTCGGCCTCGGCAATTTCCTGAAGGCCTTTCACGATCCGGTCTTCCTGCGCTCGCTGACGAATACCGTGATCTATGTTGCGATCGTCATTCCCTTCGGCGTGTTTATGGCGCTCGGCGTCGCCACGCTGGTGCATGCCCGCAAGCGCAGTCGCGCCTTCTGGGAGGCCGCCTATTTTCTGCCGGTCACCGCAACGCTCGTGGCCATGGCAACCGTCTGGCAGTTCCTGCTTCACCCCTCGATCGGGCCCGTGAATGCGGCGATCAAATGGTTCGGCTTCGAGCCGGTCTCCTTCCTGTCCAATCCGACATTGCTCATCCCCTCCATGGCCGCCATCGGCGTCTGGCAGGTTCTGGGCTTCAACATGGTGCTATTCCTGGCGGGCCTGACGGCGATCCCGAAGGATCTCTACGAGGCGGCACAGCTCGACGGCGCGAAGAACCCGATCGATCGGTTTCTCACCGTCACCTGGCCGATGCTCGGACCGACCACGCTCTTCGTGGCGGTGACCACCTCGATTTCCGCCTTCAAGGTCTTCGAGACGGTCGCGGTTCTGACCAAGGGGCGTTCGGGCTCCGAAGTCCTGCTGTTCGAACTCTATCTCGAGGGCTTCGAATATTCCAACACGGGCTATGCGGCGGCCCTCACGCTGATCTTCCTCGCCATCATCCTCGTCCTGTCGATCGGCCAGACCTTCTACCTGGATCGCAAGGTGCACTACTGATGCTGCGCAAATACAGTCCCCATCTGGTTCTTGCAGCGGGCGCATCCATCATGCTCCTGCCCTTCTACTGGATGTTCCTCACCTCGATCCGCTCGCCGGCGGAGATCTTCGACGTCTCGCTCTGGCCGATCCCCAAGGACTTCAGCGGCGCGGCCAATTACGGCGCAGCGCTTGCGCAGGCCCCGATGGCGCGTTTCATGCTGAATGGCGTGATCGTCTGCGGCGGCATCCTGATCGTGCAGATCCTGACTGCCGTGCCGGCGGCCTATGCGCTCGCCAAGATCAGGTTTCCGGGCCGGAAACTGCTGATGGGTCTCGTGATTGCCGCCCTTTGCGTGCCGATCCAGGCGCTGGCGCTGCCGCTCTTCGTCGGGCTGGCCAAAGCGCAACTGCTCAACACCTATTTCGCCATGATGGCCCCCTTCTTCCTCTCGGTCTTCGCGATCTTCCTCTTCCATCAATCCTTCCGCAGCTACCCGGACGAGATCATCGAGGCGGCGCGGATGGACGGGTTCTCGGAGATGGAAATCTGCTGGGGCCTGGTGCTGCGGGGGTCGCTGCCGTCGCTGGCCGCCTTTTCGGTCTTCTCGCTGGTCGCCCACTGGAACGATCTCTACTGGCCCATGATCGTCATCTCGCAGCCCGAACTCGCGCCGCCGCCACTCGGCATGCTGTTTTTCGCCGATATCGAATCCGGCGCCAATTACGGGGCGCTGATGGCGGGCGCCACGCTGATCACGCTTCCCATGCTCGTCTGTTTCCTTCTGGCACGTCGCCACTTCATCGCCGGCATCACCATGACCGGTGTCAAATAACCCTCTCCTCCTCCCAACCCAACGTCTGGAGATCGTCATGAAAATCAATCGACGCCTCATGCTCGGCAGCCTTGCCGGGCTCGCCGCCGCAACGCTTGGCGGGCTTTCGGCACCGGTCCACGCCGCCGACCAGATCACGCTCAACGTGCTCTACAACCTGCCGGGCTTCACGAAATTCCATCAGCCGCTCGCGGATGAATTCATGAAGAACAATCCCGACATCAAGATCAACTTTCTGGCGCCCGCCGCCAGCTACAACGATGGCCAGCAGCAGGTCCTGCGCGCCGCCGTCACCGGCAATCTCCCGGATGTCTATTTCTCCGGCTACAACATGACGGCCGAACTGGTGCACACGCTGTTGCCGCGCCAGCAGATCACCGATCTGACTCCGTTCATCGCAGCCGAAGGCGGCCAGGCCTTTCTCGACAAGAACTTTTCGCCCAAGATGGCGGCTCTCGGTCAGATCGACGGCAAGCAGTTCGGCCTGCCGGTCAACGCGTCCTCGCCGATCATGTATATCAATGCCGATCTCGTGAAGAAGGCCGGTGGCGACCCGGACAACATGCCCACGACCTTCCCGGAGCTGATCGCGCTCGCCAAGAAGATCCACGCGCTCGATCCGAAGATTGCCGGCATGGGCTATGACATCAACGGCTGGCCGGACGACTGGCTCTGGCAGTCGCTTGTCTTCGAACAGGGCGGCAAGCTGGTTGACGAGGCCAGCAAGAAGGTAGCCTTCGACAACGAGATCGGCCTGAATGCGCTGAAGATGGCGCGCCAGTTCGTCACGGAAGGTGGCCAGAACCTGCTCGATTGGGACCAGTCCCGCCAGCAGTTCGGCGCCGGCCTAACCGGCTTCATCTTCTCGACACCGGCCCATGTCCAGACGATCGAGGCTCTGGTCGGCAACCGCTTCCCGCTGAAGACGGCCACATTCCCGCTGGACAACAAGGAAAAGGGCGGTGTGCCGACAGGCGGCAACTCCGCCGTGATCCTGACCCAGGACAAGGCCAAGCAGGATGCCGCCTGGAAATATCTGAAGTGGATCACCGGCCCCGAAGCTCAGAACACGATCGTCCGCATCACCGGCTACCTGCCGACCAACAAGCTGGCAACCGGCCCCGACTATCTGGCGCCCTATTATGCCGAGCATCCGAATGTGAAGACGGCTTCGCTGCAGGCTGACCGCTCGCTTCCCTGGGCCGGCTATCCGGGCGGCGACTCGGTTCGCATCTGGCGCACCCAGCGCGACATTATCGGCGCGGTCATGCGCGGCGACGTCACGCCGGAAAACGGCCTGAAGCAGATGGTCGAGCAGACCAACGCACTGATGCAATAAGCAACATCACCGGAATGCGGCTGCTGAAGGCGCCCCTTCGGCAGCCGTTTTTATTGGAAAGACACCAGCCCATGAAAATCATCCAGATCACCGACACCCACCTCGTTCCGTCCGGCGTTTCCGTCAATGGCGTGGATCCGGAGCGGCAGCTGCGCGCAGCCATTTCCGATATCCTGGCCAGGCATGCGGATGCCGATCTTCTGGTGATCACGGGTGACCTTTGCAACGATGGCGAGCCGGCGGCCTATGCGCTCCTGAAGGACATTCTTGCGCCCGTTCCCTGCGAGGTGCGGCTGCTGCTCGGTAATCACGATGCACGCCCGCAATTCATAGAGGCCTTTCCCGACCATCCGCGCGACGCCAACGGTTTCATCCAGTCGTTCATCGACACGCCGCATGGGCGTCTGATCTTCCTCGACAGCCACGAGAAGGGGGTGATTGGCGGCATGTTCGGCGACGATCGCATGGTTTTCGTTGACGAGGCGCTTTCCGGCGCTGGCGAGACACCCGCCACGATCTTCATCCATCACCCGCCGATGGACTGCGGCATCGCGCATTTCGACCGGATCGGAATGCATGACGACGGCCGCCTGATGCGCCGGCTCGCTGCGCATACGCCCGGCCTTCGCCACGTCGTCTTCGGCCATATTCATTTGCCGATGACCGGCATGAGCCCCGAGGGTATATCCTACAGCTCCGGTCAGGCCTGCGCTCACCGCTTCATCACGGACCTTGATGCGCCCGATCCGCTCTGGACCGGTGGAAACCCTTGCTACCGCATCCTTGATCTCGATCAGAACGGCTTCCGCGCCTATGAGGCCGAGGTCGGCCAGACGGTGACGGGACAGGCCCCGATCTGCACAGGCCCCTGAGGCGCCGTCAGATCGGGCGGCCGGCAGCCATCGCGGCTCGCGGACCAAATCCTGCAAAAAATCAAATCCTATTTTTGCGATGACGTGCTGGTAATCGATGTGTCAGGGCGTAAGATGTCAGGGCGGATATCATGGAATCCGGCTGCAAGCCCGGGAGGCGGGTGGCAACAGGATGACAACCGAACCGTTTTCGGCGCGTAGGAGGCGCTCCGGAAGCGGAAAATGGGCCAAGCTTCCGAGGAGGAGAACACGTGTCCATTCATGTTCCAACAGAAACGACAGCGGAATATACAATCAAAGCGCGCAATTCCGGCGGATCGCGTCGCCCCATCGGCGGCGTGTCCCATGTTGCCGGTCGCACCGACATTCCCCTTCTTGACCAGACGATCCCGGCTGTCTTTGCTGACGCCGTGGTCAAGTTCGGCCCGCGTGAGGCAGCGGTCTTTCCTGACAGCGGACTGCGCCTGACCTGGCATGAGCTGGACCGCAAGGTCGATGCGCTCGCCGCCGGCCTTCTGGCGCTTGGGCTGGAGAAGGGTGACCGATTGGGTATCTGGTCACCGAACCGGCTCGAATGGCTGGTGACGCAATTTGCAACGGCCCGGATCGGGGTCATCCTGGTCACCATCAATCCAGCCTACCGCACTTCGGAGCTGGAATATGCGCTGGCGAAATCCGGATCCAAAGCGCTCGTTCTGGCGTCGCGTTTCAAGACTTCGGACTATCTCGCCATGTTGCGGGAACTGTTGCCGGAGCTGGAAACCTGTCGTCCTGGCGCGCTCAAGGCGGCCCGCCTGCCATCCCTGCGCTCGGTCGTCCATCTTGCGGAGGCCCCCCAGGCGGGCATGTTCTCGTTCGAGGAGGTCTTGGGCTTCGGCGGCCCGGTGCAACACATGCAACTCGATACCATCACGCATGGACTGCTGCCGGACGACCCGATCAACATCCAGTTTACCAGTGGCACCACGGGTGCGCCGAAGGGTGCAACCCTTACCCATCGCAACATTCTCAACAATGCCCGCTTCGTTACCGCGGCGATCGAGCTCACCGAGGCCGACAGGCTCTGCATTCCCGTTCCGCTTTACCATTGCTTTGGCATGGTCATGGGAACGCTCGGATGCGTGACCAAGGGCGCGGCGATGATTTTCCCCGGCGAAGGCTTCGAGCCGGGCCAAGTCCTGGCCGCCGTCGAGACGGAACGGGCAACCGCGCTATACGGTGTGCCGACCATGTTCGTCACCATGCTCGACCATCCGACATTCGCCTCCCGCGATCTCTCGACCCTGCGGACGGGCATCATGGCGGGCGCGCCCTGCCCGATCGAAGTCATGAAGCGCGTGATCGGCGACATGCATATGCGCGACGTGACAATTGCCTACGGGATGACGGAAACCAGCCCCGTCTCCTTCCAGAGCGCTGTCGATGACCCTCTTGAAAAGCGGGTGTCGACGGTCGGTCGTGTACATCCGCATGTGGAGGTGAAAGTCGTCGCCGAAGACGGTTCGACAGTGCCCGCCGGCGCGGTTGGCGAATTGTGGACACGCGGCTATTCCGTGATGTCAGGCTATTGGGACGAGCCGGAAAAAACCGCAGAAAGCATCGCAGACGGCGGGTGGATGCGGACCGGCGATCTCGCAACCATCGATGCAGACGGCTACTGCAACATCGTCGGACGACTGAAGGACATGATCATTCGGGGCGGCGAAAACATATACCCGCGCGAAATCGAGGAATTCCTTTATCGCCATCCGGACGTTGCACAGGTGCAGGTCTTCGGAATTCCGAGCAAGCGATACGGCGAGGAGGTCGTCGCCTGGATCGTGCCGCATCCCGGCCACTCAGTCAGCGAAGCCGCTATCCAGGATTTCTGCCGTGGCCAGATCGCGCATTACAAGGTTCCGTCTCATGTCAGGCTGGTCGAAAGCCTGCCGATGACCGTCACCGGCAAGCCGCAGAAATTCCTGATGCGCGAAGCGATGATGGCCGAACTCGGACTGGAGGCGGAAAGAACCGCGTAATAACCCGCAAGCATTAGATGTTGCGAACAGAAGGCGGGCTGTCAAACCGGCTCTTCCGCGGACCCCCGCCACCGACAACGATGCGCGGTACTCCGGTTCCGGAGACTGACCGACATACACGCTCACCCCATGGCCACCACAAAGGCAGGCATGGTCTCGCCTTTGTCGGTTGCTGTCCTGAAGCGTCGCGCCGTGTCCAGCGCCTCGCGGATGGTCACATCCATATCGAGATAGCGATAAGTTCCCAGCCGTCCGGCAAAGGTTACGCCGGTCTCGGCACTGGCCTTCTCGACATAGTGCGCCAGAAGCGCCTTCTCTTCGACAAGGCGGATCGGATAATAGGGCGTGTCGCCCGGCTCGCAGGCGCGTGCGAATTCGCGATAGCAGACCGAACCTTCATGCGTTTCCCACGGCGCAAAGTGCTTGTGCTCGGTGATGCGCGTGTAAGGCACGGACGCCTCCCCGTAATTCATCACCGCGCAGCCCTGGTAATCGCCCTTGAACGTGAAACGCTCGAAATCCAGCGTGCGATAGCCGAGCCGGCCATCCTCATAGTCGAAATAGCCGTCGAGCGGCCCGCTGTAGAAGACATGATGGTAATCCGCCGCCTGCCTGCGGTGGAATGTCGTGCCCAGGCGCAAGCGGATACGCGGATGATCGAGAATGCGTTCCACCATCGCCGTATAGCCGTTTTCCGGCATGCCCTGGAACCGATGGAAGAAATAATTGTCGTCGTAGTTGAAGCGCACCGGCAGGCGCTTCAGGATCGAGGCCGGGAGATCCGAAGGCGCGCAACCCCATTGCTTGCGGGTGTAGCCCTCGAAAAACGCCTCGTAGAGCGCGCGCCCGACAAACCGCAGCGCCTGCTCCTCGAAGGTCTGCGGTTCCGCAATCGACGTGTCCGCCTGCGCCTCGATAAAGGCCTTGGCCTCGTCGGGCCGAAGCGTCTTGCCGAAGAACTGGTTGATCGTGTGCAGGTTGACCGGCAGCGAATAAACCTGCCCCCCCACCGTCGTCTTCACCCGGTTCTTGTAGGGCAGGAAGGTCTCGTAGCGATTGACGTAGTTCCACACCTCCTCATCGTCGGTGTGGAAGATATGCGGCCCGTAGACATGCACCAGCACACCCGTCTCGCCATCCCGCTCGGTGAAGCAATTGCCGGCGACATGGCTGCGGCTGTCGAAAACATCGACGTCAAGGCCCGCTTCGGCGAGGTCACGCGCAATCACCGCGCCGGTCAGTCCCGCGCCGACCGCAGCAACCCTTCCCTTGCCCCCCGTTATCGGCATGCCGCTGCGTCCTCGGTCCAAAGCCGATTATCGAAGGGAATGGGCGCGAAGTCATGCAGCGCGGAGAGCCGGTCGAGATATTGCGCCCGATAGGTCGCATCGTCCTGATAGACGAGGTTGGCCTGCACCAGTTCGGCGCCGACCTCGTAGTAGACGTCCATGTTGCGCAGGTCCGGAACGGGCGTCTTGCCACGCTCGGCCTCTTCCTGCATTTCCCAATAGATGTCCTCGAGCCGGCGCGCGAGGCCCGGCATGTCGCGCAGCACGCTTGTTTCGCGATGGGCGGCCAGTTGATCGCGCACCTTCTGCAGCGACTTCGGATCGCGACCGAACGCGATCGCGCGCGCCACATAATCCTCGGGCCCGTTGCAGATGAGATCCGCAAGGCCTGCCGCATGCACGATCGAATGGCAGAAGCGCGCGGCGAACGTCTTGCCGGGGAAGGTGAGTACCGGCAGACCGACGGTCAGCGCATCCGCTGCCGTCGAATGTGCACCGTAGGGGAAGGTGTCGAGGAAGAGATCGGCAACGCCGACGCGCGCGAGATGCTGCGCATTCCCGGCCTTGGGCGCGAAGATGATCCGCTCCGGCTCGATGCCCGCCGCCTTGGCGAGATCGCGCAGGCGCTGGTCGACGCTGTCGCCGCCCGTAAGGATCCAGAGCACGCTTTTCGGCACGGAAGAGAGGATCTGCATCCACTGGCCAAAGGTTGCCTCGGTGATCTTCTGCATCCCGTTGAAGCAGGCATAGACGAAAGCCTTTTCCGGAAGGCCCGCATCCTTGCGCGAGGGCTTGGCCGCAATCAGGCGTTTGCGGTCAACCGGCTGCGTGCAGGGAATGTATTTGACCGTTTCCGAATAATAGACCCGGTTTTCCTCCGGCACGACCAGTTCGTCGGTGATCATGTACTGGTGGAACGGACTTGCCATCGAGCCCGGGTAGCCGCAGAAATTGACGATGACCGGCGCCGGACGATAAGCAAAAATGCGCGTGCGCGCGTGCTTCGTGTAGCCGTTCACGTCGATCAGAATATCGATGTCGTCCGCGGCGATCAGGCGAGCAGCATCCTCGTCCGTCATCTGGCCGATCTCGCGCCAGCAGTCGATCGCCGCCTTCATGCGGTTCTGGGTCGGATCGTTGACCACGGGGTCGCCGCAGTAATAGGCGTAGATCTCGACGCGTTCCTTGTCGTGCAACTCCAGCACTTCGCGCAACGCAAAGCCGACGGCGTGATCCCGCAGGTCCGAGGAGACGTAGCCGACACGCAGCCGCGCGCCCGTGCCGACCTTCTCTGCAACGGCCTTGCGCGGATGCCCGCTCGTGTCCGGCCGGCCGACCAGCGACTTGTTGTAGCGATAGGCCTTGGCTAGCTGAAAAATCGGGTCGTCCGAATAGCTGCCCAGCGCCAGCGGAGACAGCGCGTCGATCAGCTGCCGCAACGATACGTGATCGGACGGCGTCAGGATCGGCCACTTGCAAAGCCGCTGACGGATGGCGCTCCAGTGTTGGCCTGTCTCGAGCTTGTCCGGCCTGAGTTCGATCGCCTGCCACAGATAGGGTTCAGCCTCTTCCAGCAAACCCGCGTTCTCCATGACGCGACCGATATGCTGCAACACCATCACCCGGTGGGTCACCTTGTCCGGCGTTGCCTCTGCCGTCAGCTCGATGAAATTGCGCCACTGATTGATGGCCAACACGCCGAGCCCGGCATCCTCGTAGGCGCGGCCGAGATTGATATGCGCGTGACCGAATTTGGGATCGAGCTTGAGGGCCATTCGCAAGGCATGGATCGACCCCGTGAGGTCGCCCACCTGCCGCACCATGACCGCGAAGTTGAAATAGACGAGATGCAGCAGCGGATGCGCTTCGTTATAGGCAAGCCAGGCCTTGTAGACCTCGATGGCCTCGGCATGGGCGCCGGCCATCGCCCGCCCCTCCGCATAACCGAAAAGCTCTGTCACCGAGAGCCGCTGCAGACGCGCCATTTCGATCATGTTGGCAAATGCCGCTGTTGCGTCGGCTGCCTGCGGTTGGCCTTCGGTCATGTTTCCCCCAATTCCATTCGGTCCGCGCGAAACCCCTTCCGGGCCCTTTGCCATGAATAGCTTGAGGAGCTTGCCTTAAACCTGCCATCGCTCGGCAGAATTGAGGTCTATGCGCTTAAGAGAAAGCCGGAACGCAAGACGGGCGGATGCATGGCACCCGCCCGTTGATCGTTATGCGACGCTTCTGCCGATCAGATCGCCTGGTAGGCGACAACCACCGCAGCAACCTGGTCATCAAGCATGGCCTGGATCTGCGAGGACTTCAGCGCCTGCAGCTGCGAGCTCGACAGGTGCGCGATATCGGTGGTCGAAAGACCGGTGATCGCGGTCGTGCTGATCGCGGCGATGTCCGACGTCGTGAAGGTCGCTATATCGGCGGTGCTCAGCGCCGCAATCTGCGAGGAGCGCAGAGCCGCCACCTGCAGGGAAGTCAGTGCATCGGCCTGAGCCGTCGACATCGCACCGATCTGCGTGCTCGTCAGACCGGGAACCGCCGCGGTGCTCAGCGCTGCGACCTGCGTCGTGGTCAGAGCGGCAATATCGGTCGTGGTCATGGATGCGAGCTGCGTCGATGTCAGCGCGCCGACCTGCGCGGTGGTCATGGCGCCAAGCTGTGCCGTTGTCAGGGCGGCGACCTGGCTCGTGCTCAGGGCGCTGACCTGCGCCGTCGTCAACGCTGCGACCTGGGTGGTCGACAGCGTGGCAAAGCCCGCCGTCGTCATCCCGCCGATGGCCTTCGTGCTGATGGCGGCGACTTCGGCGGTCGTCATGGCGGCAATGTCTGCCGTGACGAAGGCGGCCATCTGCGTCGAACTCAGGGCTCCGACCTGACCGGTCGAAAGGGCGGCAACCTGGCCGGTGGTCAATGCGCCGATCTGGGCGGACGTGATGCCGGACAGCGAGGTGGACTTGATCGCGCCGAGCTGTGTGGTCGTGAGCGCTGCCACATTGTCGGTGCTGAGGGCCGCGACCTGATTTGTCGTCAGGGCGCCGAGCTGCGTGGTGGTGACCACTGCCAGCTGTGCCGTCGTCATGGCATGAACCTGGCCTGTCGTCAGTTCGGCAACCTGGGTCGTTGTCAGGGCTGCAACCTGGCCGGTGGACAGTGCCGCGAAGTTTGTCGTCGAAAGACCCACCAGCGCCTTGGCATTGAGCGCCGCAACATTGCCGGTGGTGAGGACGGCGAGGTTTGCGGAGGAGATCGCGGCCATCTGCGTAGAGGTGAGTGCGCTGGCCTGACCGGTGGTCAGGGCAGCCACCTGACCCGTGGTGAGCGCGCCGACCTGGGCGGAGGTGAGGCCTGCAATGGCGGTGGACTTGACCGCGGCGAGCTGTGTCGTGGTCAGAGCCGCGACATCCGTCGTGGTCATGGCGGCGAGCTGGGTCGACGAGAGCGCACCCATCTGTGCCGTGGTGACCACAGCCAGCTGCGCCGTCGTCAGCGCGGCAACCTGACCCGTCGTCAGGGCCCCCATCTGCGCCGTGGTCAACGCAGCCACCTGAGCCGTCGACAGCGTCGCGAAGTTCGTCGTGGAGATGCCGGTAATCGCCTTCGTGCTGATCGCGGCAACGTCACCCGTGGTCATGGCGGCGAGATCGGCGGAGTTCATCGCGCCGATCTGGGCCGAGCTGAGGGCTCCGACCGAAACCGTCGACAGGGCGGCCACCTGCGTCGTCGTCAGAGCACCGATCTGCGCGGTGGTCATGCCGCCGATCGCCGTCGTGCTGATTGCGGCCAGCTGGCCCGTGGTGAGCGCGGCCACATCCGTGGTGGTCATCGCGGCAAGCTGGGTGGAGGTCAACGCCGCCATCTGGCCGGTCGTGACCACGGCAAGCTGTGCCGTCGTCAGAGAGGAGACCTGGCCCGTCGTCAGAGCGCCGACCTGCGTGGAGGTCAGAGCCGCGACCTGGCCGGTGGACAGCGTGGCGAAGTTGGTGGACGAAAGACCGGCAATCGCCTTGGTGCTCAGCGCCGCGACATTGCCCGTCGTGAGAACCGCAAGGTTGGCCGACGAGATCGCCGCCATCTGCGTGGAGGTGAGCGCGCTGGCCTGGCCTGTCGTCAGGGCAGCCACCTGACCCGTGGTCAGAGCGCCGACCTGGGCGGAGGTGAGGCCTGCAATGGCGGTGGACTTGACCGCGGCGAGCTGCGTCGTGGTCAAAGCCGCGACATCCGTCGTGGTCATTGCAGCGAGCTGCGTCGAGTTCAGTGCCGCGATCTGCGTCGTGGTGACCACAGCCAACTGCGCCGTCGTCAGAGCGCCGACCTGACCCGTCGTCAGAGCGCCGACCTGCGTGGCGGTGAGGGCTGCGACCTGACCGGTCGACAGCGCGGCGAAGTTGGTCGACGAAAGACCGGCAACGGCCTTGGTGGTCAGCGCCGCGACATTGCCGGTCGTGAGAACGGCGAGGTTAGCAGACGAGATCGCCGCCATTTGCGTGGAGGTGAGCGCACCGGCCTGACCCGTCGTCAGAGCAGCAACCTGACCTGTGGTCAGAGCGCCGACCTGCGTGGAGGTCAGCCCGGCAATTGCGTTCGAGCTGATCGCGGCGACCTGACCGGTCGTCAGCGCGGCCACATCCGTGGTGGTCATCGCGGCAAGCTGCGTGGAGGTCAACGCCGCCATCTGGCCGGTCGTGACCACGGCCAGCTGTGCCGTCGTCAGCGCGCTGACCTGACCGGTCGTCAGCCCGCCGACCTGCGTGGCGGTGAGGGCTGCGACCTGACCGGTGGACAGGGTCGCGAAGTTGGTCGACGAAAGACCGGCGATCGCCTTCGAGCTGAGCGCCGCGACATTGCCCGTCGTGAGGACGGCAAGGTTGGCCGACGAGATCGCCGCCATCTGCGTCGAGGTGAGCGCGCTGGCCTGGCCCGTCGTCAGGGCAGCGACCTGCCCCGTGGTGAGCGCGCCGACCTGGGCAGAGGTGAGGCCTGCAATGGCCGTGGACTTGACCGCGGCGAGCTGCGTCGTGGTCAGAGCCGCGACATCCGTCGTGGTCATGGCGGCGAGCTGCGTCGACGAGAGCGCACCGATCTGCGTCGTGGTCACGACAGCGAGCTGCGCCGTCGTCAGCGCGCCAACCTGGCCCGTCGTCAGAGCGCCGACCTGGGTGGCGGTCAGAGCTGCGACCTGGCCGGTGGACAGGGTCGCAAAGTTGGTCGACGAAAGACCGGCGATCGCCTTCGAGCTGAGCGCCGCGACATTGCCCGTCGTGAGGACGGCAAGGTTGGCCGACGAGATCGCCGCCATCTGCGTCGAGGTCAGCGCACCGGCCTGGCCCGTCGTCAGGGCAGCCACCTGACCCGTGGTCAGAGCGCCGACCTGGGCAGAGGTGAGGCCGGCAATGGCGTTGGAGCTGATCGCGGCGGCCTGTCCTGTCGTGAGCGCCGCGACATTTGCGGTGTTCATGGCGGCAAGTTGCGAAGAAGTCAGGGCCGCCATCTGGCCGGTCGTGACCACGGCAAGCTGCGCCGTCGTCAGCGCGCCGACCTGAGCTGTCGTCAGGGCGCCGACCTGCGACGAGGTGAGCGCTGCGATCAGACTGGTGGACAGGGTCGCGAAGTTGGTCGACGAAAGACCGGCAATTGCCTTGGTGCTGAGGGCTGCCACATTACCCGTCGTCATGACCGCGAGGTTGGCGGACGAGATGGCCGCCAATTGCGGCGACGTCAGAGCGCTGGCCTGACCCGTCGTCAACGCGGCGACCTGGCCCGTGGTCAGAGCACCGACCTGGGCAGAGGTGAGGCCCGCAATGGCGGTCGACTTGACCGCTGCAAACTGCGTGGTCGACAGAGCTGCCACATCCGTGGTGGTCATCGCGGCCAGCTGCGTCGAAGAGAGTGCGCCGATCTGCGTTGTGGTCACGACAGCGAGCTGCGCCGTCGTGAGGGCCCCGACCTGGCCGGTCGTGAGTGCACCGACCTGGGCCGCTGTAAGGGCTGCGACCTGGCCGGTGGAGAGCGTGGCAAAATTGGCGGTAGAGACAGCGGCAACAGCCTTCGTGCTCAATGCCGCGACGTTGCCGGTGGTGAGGACGGCGAGGTTTGCGGAGGAGATCGCGGCCATCTGCGTAGAGGTGAGTGCGCTGGCCTGACTGGTGGTCAGGGCAGCCACCTGACCCGTGGTGAGCGCGCCGACCTGGGCGGAGGTGAGGCCTGCAATGGCGGTGGACTTGACCGCGGCGAGCTGTGTCGTGGTCAGAGCCGCGACATCCGTCGTGGTCATGGCGGCGAGCTGGGTCGACGAGAGCGCACCCATCTGTGCCGTGGTGACCACAGCCAGCTGCGCCGTCGTCAGCGCGGCAACCTGACCCGTCGTCAGGGCCCCCATCTGCGCCGTGGTCAACGCAGCCACCTGAGCCGTCGACAGCGTCGCGAAGTTCGTCGTGGAGATGCCGGTAATCGCCTTCGTGCTGATCGCGGCAACGTCACCCGTGGTCATGGCGGCGAGATCGGCGGAGTTCATCGCGCCGATCTGGGCCGAGCTGAGGGCTCCGACCGAAACCGTCGACAGGGCGGCCACCTGCGTCGTCGTCAGAGCACCGATCTGCGCGGTGGTCATGCCGCCGATCGCCGTCGTGCTGATTGCGGCCAGCTGGCCCGTGGTGAGCGCGGCCACATCCGTGGTGGTCATCGCGGCAAGCTGGGTGGAGGTCAACGCCGCCATCTGGCCGGTCGTGACCACGGCAAGCTGTGCCGTCGTCAGAGAGGAGACCTGGCCCGTCGTCAGAGCGCCGACCTGCGTGGAGGTCAGAGCCGCGACCTGGCCGGTGGACAGCGTGGCGAAGTTGGTGGACGAAAGACCGGCAATCGCCTTGGTGCTCAGCGCCGCGACATTGCCCGTCGTGAGAACCGCAAGGTTGGCCGACGAGATCGCCGCCATCTGCGTGGAGGTGAGCGCGCTGGCCTGGCCTGTCGTCAGGGCAGCCACCTGACCCGTGGTCAGAGCGCCGACCTGGGCGGAGGTGAGGCCTGCAATGGCGGTGGACTTGACCGCGGCGAGCTGCGTCGTGGTCAAAGCCGCGACATCCGTCGTGGTCATTGCAGCGAGCTGCGTCGAGTTCAGTGCCGCGATCTGCGTCGTGGTGACCACAGCCAACTGCGCCGTCGTCAGAGCGCCGACCTGACCCGTCGTCAGAGCGCCGACCTGCGTGGCGGTGAGGGCTGCGACCTGACCGGTCGACAGCGCGGCGAAGTTGGTCGACGAAAGACCGGCAACGGCCTTGGTGGTCAGCGCCGCGACATTGCCGGTCGTGAGAACGGCGAGGTTAGCAGACGAGATCGCCGCCATTTGCGTGGAGGTGAGCGCACCGGCCTGACCCGTCGTCAGAGCAGCAACCTGACCTGTGGTCAGAGCGCCGACCTGCGTGGAGGTCAGCCCGGCAATTGCGTTCGAGCTGATCGCGGCGACCTGACCGGTCGTCAGCGCGGCCACATCCGTGGTGGTCATCGCGGCAAGCTGCGTGGAGGTCAACGCCGCCATCTGGCCGGTCGTGACCACGGCCAGCTGTGCCGTCGTCAGCGCGCTGACCTGACCGGTCGTCAGCCCGCCGACCTGCGTGGCGGTGAGGGCTGCGACCTGACCGGTGGACAGGGTCGCGAAGTTGGTCGACGAAAGACCGGCGATCGCCTTCGAGCTGAGCGCCGCGACATTGCCCGTCGTGAGGACGGCAAGGTTGGCCGACGAGATCGCCGCCATCTGCGTCGAGGTGAGCGCGCTGGCCTGGCCCGTCGTCAGGGCAGCGACCTGCCCCGTGGTGAGCGCGCCGACCTGGGCAGAGGTGAGGCCTGCAATGGCCGTGGACTTGACCGCGGCGAGCTGCGTCGTGGTCAGAGCCGCGACATCCGTCGTGGTCATGGCGGCGAGCTGCGTCGACGAGAGCGCACCGATCTGCGTCGTGGTCACGACAGCGAGCTGCGCCGTCGTCAGCGCGCCAACCTGGCCCGTCGTCAGAGCGCCGACCTGGGTGGCGGTCAGAGCTGCGACCTGGCCGGTGGACAGGGTCGCAAAGTTGGTCGACGAAAGACCGGCGATCGCCTTCGAGCTGAGCGCCGCGACATTGCCCGTCGTGAGGACGGCAAGGTTGGCCGACGAGATCGCCGCCATCTGCGTCGAGGTCAGCGCACCGGCCTGGCCCGTCGTCAGGGCAGCCACCTGACCCGTGGTCAGAGCGCCGACCTGCGCGGTCGTGAGGCCCGCAATGGCCGTGGACTTGACCGCGGCGAGCTGTGTCGTGGTCAGAGCCGCGACATCCGTCGTGGTCATGGCGGCGAGCTGCGTCGACGAGAGCGCACCCATCTGCGTCGTGGTGACCACGGCAAGCTGCGCCGTCGTCAGAGCGCCGACCTGACCCGTGGTCAGAGCGCCGACCTGCGTAGCGGTGAGGGCTGCGACCTGGCCGGTGGACAGCGTAGCGAAGTTGGTGGACGAAAGACCGGCAACGGCCTTGGTGCTGAGGGCCGCGACATTGCCCGTCGTGAGAACCGCGAGGTTGGCAGACGAGATCGCGGCCATCTGCGTGGAGGTGAGCGCACTGGCCTGGCCGGTGGTCAGAGCGGCGACCTGCCCCGTGGTCAGAACGCCGACCTGGGCGGAGGACAGACCGGAAATCGCTGCGGAAGAGAGTGCCGCGAACTGCGAACTCGACAGCGCTGCGACCTGGGTCGTGGTCATGGCCGCGACCTGGCTGGAGGTAAGCGCCGAAGCCTGCGCGGTGGTCATGACACCAAGCTGAGCAGTGGAAAGCACGGCAACCTGAGTTGCTTTCAGACCTGCAAACTGACCCGAGGTCATCGCAGCGACCTGATCGGTCGAAAGCGCGGCAACACCCGCCGTGGTCATCCCGGCAATCGCCTTCGGCGTGATGGAGGCGACTTCGGCGGTGGTGAAGGTTGCAATATCATCCGTCGTCAGGGCGCCGATGGCGGCCGAGCCCATGGAGCCAATCTGGCCAGCGGTCAGCGCCGCCGCCTGCGCGGATGTCAATCCGGCAACCTGGGTGCTGGTCAGGCTTCCGACCTGCGCACTCGTGAGCGCGGCGATCGTGCCGGTGGAAACGACAGCCAGCTGGGTCAGGGTCAGACCGGTGACGGCCGTGGTGCTGACCGCATCCATCTGGGCTGTCGTGAAGGCGGCAATTCCGGCCGTCTGGAACGCGGAAATCTGTCGTGACGACAGCGCGGCGACCTGAGCTGTGCTGAATGCCGCAACATCCCCGGTGTTAAGCGCGGCGATCGTGCTCGTGGAGAGGTTTTTGATCTGTGTTGTCGTCAGAGTAGAAATGATCGAGGTCATCAGCGCCGTCGCTTTCCAAATTGCCCATTTGCCCACGCCCCCGACCGGATCGCTGATCCTGACAGCGAAGCAAGCGGGAGAGTCGAAGATCCAGCGCGCCGGACCAGTTCAACGAACACGGATGAACAAGCACAGGCACGGTCGGATTTCACAGAAACATGGCTCTGAAAGCCTGGGGGTGACGCGCATCATGCAGTGGTGTCAGTCGACACCAATTCCCCGCCCCAAATGTCATCGCTCGATCACACCCTGATCAGGGGTGGAAATGCGTGATCCAAGACCAGCGCAAAAAACTCGATGCGACCCACTTATAGAAATGAGACCATAGCGGTTAATTTTCTATTTACAACCAGTAACCATCCCTCGTGATCCCACTAAAAATGTTAACCGTCCCCGACTCTTCTCTAGATGCCGAGACTTGCCTGAAGGTTTCCGGAAGGGATTTTCATGCTCCATGCGCTAAAGCGCGCGTCTATAAAACAGGGTGATTCGATGGCAGGCTAAAACAGAGTCCCGGGAAATTTTTTATATTAGAAAGGAGGATTACGAATGAAATTCTCGAAATAATGCGGAATCTTCCTTTCGGAGCGACAAATTTCTACTCTTTATAGAAAGAATTTCGCCGAAAACAGGCGAATCGGATTCTTGGAGAGAGGAATCCATCAAGTAACGCCGAGACGAAAAGCATCGCGGCACGGAGACCATGCTCCGGTCCCGCGCATCAGGGCGCCGCACCTGCTCTCTTGGTCGCTGAAAGTTTGATCCGCCAGGAACGCTAGTCCTCGCTGGCGCCTCCACCGGACATCCGCCGGACTGTGCAAAGACTGACAGGCCGTGGATTTCAGGTGATCCGGTTTTCACCACACATGCACAAGTCTCGTCAGATCGGCGAACGTCCGCCTCTCACCTGAGCTTTTCCAGCCATCCGAGATCGGCCTCCGTGACGCCGCAGGGCCTGTACTCGGCGCCGATCGGCTCCTGGTAACCCAGTTCTTCAAGCACATCGATGATATGGCGATAATTGACCTCACCGCGATCGGGCGGCCCCCTGTCAGGGACCTCGGCGATCTGGACATGGCCGATGACCGGCATCAGCGATCGAAGCCTGCGCGTCAGATCGCCCTCGGTGATCTGCACATGGTAACAGTCGAACATGAGCTTCAGGTTGGACAAAGCGACCGAATCGATCACGTCAACCGCCTGGCTTGTGGTTCGCAGGAAATAATCCGGCCAGTCGAACCGGTTCAGTGGTTCGATGAGAATGACGATCCCATGAGCGGCTGCACGATTTCCGGCATAAGTCAGCGTGGATACGAATGCGCGCTTCGCCGCCTCGCCTTCGGCATTCCCCGCCATGACATGAATGTTTCGCGCGCCGATCGCGACCGCATAGTCAAGTGCCTGATCGATAGCCGCCCGCGCCTCGTCCTCGCGACCAGCCAATGCCGCCAGCCCGGTTTCATTCCGATCCGGGCGCCCTCGCCCCGTATTGAGACTGACCATGGGGAGGCCCGAATCGAGAAGCGCCGAACGGACATCCCCGATCGGCGCATCATAGGGCCAGTGACATTCCACCGCATCAAAACCGGCGCGTCCGGCGGCCCTGATTGCCATCGGCAGCGAAAGCTCCCGCCAAAGAAGGCCAAGATTGGCTGAAAACTTCGCCATGTCTGTCAATCCGCAGGAAATCCGATCGCCTAGCAGGGTGAGCACATGTCACTCCGCAAGCGAGAATGCCGGATTTCACAAACAAATCAACCGGAGACAGGACGTCCCCGGTCGATGCTGGTTATCCGAGTATCCGATCAGCGGATCTTGCAGAAGCGCTCGTTGCCGTAGCCGTCGATATAGGTGCCGCTCTGCGGGTCGAAGCTGTCATAGCGATCTTCGCAGAGCTGATACCAGTCGCGCGTCCAGGGCTGGATACGATTGTAACGGGCGGGACGATAGCCGTAATCTCCGCCATTATCGTAAACCGGCCGCTGGCGATACTGCGGGACGTCCTCATAGGTCTGCACTTCGCGCGGCCCCTGCGATCCCGAGACGATGGCGCCGGCAATCACGCCCGCGGCAAGACCGGCAACACCGGCCGCCAGCATATCATCGCCATTGTTGCGATGGCCCCAATCGCCGGCAGATGCCGGGACTGCCTGCGCCGCAACCAGGAGGGCACTCGAAACCGCAAGAACCTTCAGAAACGTACGCATTTGCTTTTCCTTTCGAAACCGGCCGAAGTGATTTGCCGTGTTGAGACGCAATCTAGGTCTGTCCACCTGAACCGTGGCTGAACGCTCCATTCAGGTTGATGTGCATCGGAGATTTTCTCCTCGCGTGACATGCGCCCCGCGCCGTGGCATAGGGGCGGCAACTTATCTTGCAGCGCAGATCCGCCCGAGATCACTCGACGTTTCGGACTGCCACACCGGACCGCCCTCATGATTCGCATCGAAAATGTCAGCAAGTCGAACAGCAACCGCATCCTCTATATCGAGGCTTCCGCAGCCCTGAACCGCGGCGAAAAGATCGGCCTGGTCGGCCCCAACGGAGCGGGCAAGACAACACTTTTCCGCATGATAACCGGCGAGGAACAGCCCGACGAAGGCCAGATCTCGACGGAAAAAGGCGTGACCGTCGGCTATTTCGACCAGGATGTCGGCGAAATGTCCGGCCGCTCGGCGGTCGAGGAGGTCATGGCGGGCGCAGGCCCCGTGAGCGAGATCGCCGCCGAACTCCACGCGCTGGAGGCTGCCATGGTCGATCCGGACCGGCTGGACGAGATGGACGAAATCATCGAACGCTATGGCGAGGTGCAGGGCCGCTACGAGGAGCTCGACGGCTACGGGCTCGAAAGCCGTGCCCGCGAAGTGCTGGCCGGTCTTTCCTTTTCGCAGGAGATGATGGATGGCGATGTCGGCAAGCTCTCGGGCGGCTGGAAGATGCGCGTCGCGCTCGCCCGCATCCTGCTCATGCGCCCCGATGTCATGCTGCTCGACGAACCGTCGAACCACCTTGATCTGGAAAGCCTGATCTGGCTCGAAAACTTCCTGAAAGGTTATGACGGCGCGCTGCTCATGACCTCGCACGACCGCGAATTCATGAACCGCATCGTCAACAAGATCATCGAGATCGATGCCGGCTCGCTCACCTCCTATTCGGGCGACTATGAATTCTATGAGGGCCAGCGCGCCCAAAACGAGAAGCAGCAGCAGGCGCAGTTCGAGCGCCAGCAGGCCATGCTCGCCAAGGAACTGAAATTCATCGAGCGCTTCAAGGCACGCGCATCGCATGCGGCGCAGGTCCAGAGCCGGGTCAAGAAACTCGACAAGATCGAGCGCGTCGAGCCGCCGCGCCGCCGCCAGACGGTCGCCTTCGACTTTCTGCCCGCCCCGCGCTCCGGCGACGATGTCGTCAACATCAAGGGCGTGCACAAGCAATATGGCTCGAAAATCATCTATGACGGCTTCGATTTCATGATCAAGCGCCGCGAGCGGTGGTGCATCATGGGCGTCAACGGTGCCGGAAAATCGACGCTGCTGAAACTCATCGCCAGCGATACTAAGCCGGATTCGGGAACAGTCACGATCGGCGCGAGCGTCAAGCTCGGCTATTTCGCCCAGCATGCCATGGACGTGCTGACCGGCGACCTGACAATCCTGCAATGGCTGGAAGAGCGCTTCCCCAAGGCCGGTCAGGCGCCGCTGCGTGCGCTATCGGGCGCTTTTGGCTTCACGGGCGACGATGTCGAAAAGAAATGCCGCGTGCTTTCCGGCGGCGAAAAGGCCCGCCTCGTCATGGCCGCCATGCTCTTCGACCCGCCGAACTTCCTTGTCCTCGACGAGCCGACCAACCACCTCGACCTAGACACCAAGGAAATGCTGATCAAGGCGCTGCAGTCTTATGAAGGAACCATGCTCTTCGTCTCCCACGACCGCCACTTCCTGGCGGCGCTGTCCAACCGCGTGCTGGAACTGACGCCGGACGGAGTACATCGCTATGACGGCGGCTATACGGAATATGTCGAGCGCACCGGACAGGAAGCGCCGGGGTTGCGGAGCTGAAGAGCCCAAGCCCGGAGGCCCGCCTTCTTGACATAAACGCGTAAAATACACATTTTACGCAAAAGAAGGAGAGTGCGCCATGGCAGATGCCTTGCGAGTCCCGGCGACCAAGTTTTCGCGCAGCTTCGCGCATTATCAGGATGAGGCGCATTCCGCCGGCATTATTGAAGTGACGTCGCATGACCGCGTGATCGGCGGCTACCTCAGCGCCAAGGAACTCGAAAACTATCGCCGTCTCAAGAAAAACGAGCGGGAAGTCGTCGCGTTCAAGGAATTCGACGACGACATGCTCGCTGACCTCAAGGCGGCCAAACGGGGTACCGTATCTGACTGAACCTGCCGGAGCCCCTGCCTGGTCTCGTCACGCCCCTATTTCCATCCGTCATCCTCGCCCCTGTGGCGAGGATCTGCTGAAGACACTGCAGATTCAGCGGTTCAGCAGACATGCAAACGACGGAAGCAAACGCGGCGTCAATACCGTTCACGGAGCGAATGGTGCAGCGTCGTAGATCCTCGCCACAAGGGCGAGGATGACGGCAGCGTGGGAGCCCCACCCATCAAAATTCCTGAAGCCCACATGACGCGTTCGGGGTTGTTCGACTCAGCGAACGAGCGCTGAATGGCAGCAATCCGATAGTCGCCGCTGACCTTCATTGCACCACATTCGGGGTGCACCAAAAGCGCGATTTGAAAAGTTGCATGCCCTTACTTTTTAGCATGTCCTCGCCGCGACACCACGCGACGTCGGCGACATGCTTCAGGACCCCGCCCCATGCTCCGCTATTTCGAAAACCTCATCATCCCGACCGCTAAGGAGACCCCCGGCAATCCGCCCGAAGGGATTCTCAGCTTCTATTGGTTCTTTATCCGCCAGGCGAAGGGCCTCTTCATCATGCTGCTGGTGGCGAGCTTTCTGGTCGCCGTCACGGATGCGGCGATCCCGATCTTCATGGGCCGGCTAGTCAAGGCGCTGACGACGAGCGCGCCGGAACTGGTGATCGGCAACAGCCAGCATCTGGTCTTCAGCCTCGTCATCCTCGTACTCGCCGTCAAGCCGCTGGTCATGGCCTTCCAGGCGCTGGTGCTGAACCAGGCGATTGCGCCGGGCATGACCAACCTGGTCCGCTGGCAGAGCCACTGGCACGTCATCCGCCAGAACCTCTCCTTCTTCCAGAACGATTTCGCCGGACGCATCGGCTCGCGCGTGCTGGAAGTGGGCTTTGCGCTGCGCAACTCCGCCGTCTCGGTCATTTCCGTCGTCTGGTATCTGGCAGCGCTGGGGCTGATAGGATCGCTCTTTCTCGCGACCGCCAGCCTCTGGCTGGTCTTGCCCGTTCTCGGCTGGACGCTGGCCTATATCGGCTTCCTCGCCTTCATCGTGCCGAAGATTCGCCGCGGCTCGCGCAACATTGCCTATGCGCGCTCGGATATGGTCGGCCGCATCGTCGACAGCTACACGAATATCATGACGGTCAAGCTCTTCGCCCGCGCAGAGGACGAGGATGCTTTCGTGCGCGAATCGGTCGATGTGCACACCGGCCGCATGACGACCCAGCATCGCTGGCTCTCGCTCTTCGGCATCGGCCTTTCACTGCTCTCGGGTCTGCTGATTGCCGGCACGGCCTCCATGGCAATCTGGCTCTGGTCGAACGGCAAGGTCGGCATCGACATCGTCGCCATCGTGCTGCCGATGACCCTGCAGATTTCCAGCATCTCGTCGCGTGTAGCGCTCGAAATCTCGACCATCTTCGAACAGCTCGGCACCGTGCATGAGAGCATGGAGACCATCGCCCAGCCGATCGGCCTCACCGACAAACCGAATGCCAAGCCGCTTGTGGTCAAGCAGGGCGGCATTCGCTTCGACGACATCTCGTTCCACTACGGTCGCAAGGGCGGGATCATCGAGAACCTGACACTCGACATCAAGCCGGGCGAGCGCATCGGCCTTGTCGGGCGCTCGGGCGCCGGCAAGTCGACGCTCGTCAACCTGCTCTTGCGCTTCTACGATCTGGAATCGGGCCGCATCCTCATTGACGGCCAGAACATCGCCGATGCGACGCAGGAAAGCATTCGCCGCCATGTCTCGGTGGTCACGCAGGACACCTCGCTCCTCCACCGCACCATCCACGAGAACATCGCCTATGGCCGCAGCAATGCGACCCGCGCCGAGGTGATCGCGGCTGCCGAACAGGCCCACGCCCTGGAGTTCATCGAGCACCTGACCGACTGGAACGGGCTCACTGGCTTCGACGCCCATGTCGGCGAACGCGGCGTCAAGCTCTCCGGCGGACAGCGCCAGCGCATTGCCATTGCCCGCGTGATCCTCAAGAACGCGCCCATCCTGATCCTTGACGAGGCGACAAGCGCCCTCGACTCCGAAGTCGAATCCGCCATCCAGTCGAGCCTCGAAAACCTGATGCAGGATCGCACGGTGATCGCCATCGCCCACCGCCTCTCGACGATTGCGGCGATGGACCGCCTTGTCGTGCTGGAGCGCGGTCAGATCGTCGAACAGGGCACGCATCATGAATTGCTCGCGTTGGGCGGGCATTATGCCCGGCTCTGGGACCGGCAGTCGGGCGGGTTCCTGGACCCGGAAGGGTGAGGCTGGAGCTGCGGGTCACCCTCCCTCCCCCTTGTGGGGAGGGTTGGGGAGGGGGTCTTTCTTCAGGCTTGCTCAGCATTCGCCTCAAAGTCCCCCTCTGGCTGCCGCCATCTCCCCCACAAGGGGGGAGACGGATGGAGCAGCGCCGCGAGTCAATCTCCCCACTTGCGGGGGAGATGTCCGGCAGGACAGAGGGAGGTGCCTCGAACTAGGGCGACACCCTCAATCCAGCGGATGATGACAGGCGAACTTGTGCCCCGCATCCCCCGTCAGTGGCGGCATTTCCGCCTTGCAGATATCCGTCGCCTTCCAGCAACGCGGATGGAACGGACAGCCGGACGGTGGCTTCAGCGGCGACGGCAATTCGCCAGTCAGGCTGATGCGGGTCTTCTCGCGGCCCGGATCGGCGACCGGGGTCGCCGACAGGAGCGCGGCCGTATAGGGGTGGCGAGGACGGGCGAAGACCTGGTCAGCCGCACCCTCTTCCACTGGCCGGCCGAGATACATGACCATGACCTCGTCCGAAATATGCTTCACCACCGAAAGTCCGTGCGAGATAAAGAGATAGGCGAGCCCCATCTCTTCCTGCAGGTCCATCAAAAGATTGAGCACCTGCGCTTGGATCGACAGATCGAGCGCAGAGACCGGCTCGTCGAGGACCAGAATATCCGGGTTCAGCATCAGCGCGCGAGCAATGGCGATGCGCTGGCGCTGGCCGCCGGAGAACATGTGCGGGTAGCGCCCGTAGTGCTCGGG
>OCMG01000003.1:845000-885560 GCA_900215285.1 Ensifer adhaerens | reverse complement strand
CGCTCGCCGAGGCCTGCGCCAAATCCATGTGGGACGACGATCTCGCCACGCGCCATCTCGGCATGGAGCTTGTCTCCGTCGCGCCGGGCCAGGCAGTGATCGTGATGACAGTCGCCGAGACCATGGCGAACGGCCACGGCACCTGCCATGGTGGCTACATGTTCACGCTGGCGGACTCCGCCTTCGCCTTTGCCTGCAATACCTACAATGCGCGCGCTGTCGCCCAGCATTGCTCGATCACCTACATCGCCCCGGCCTTCGTGGGAGACAGGCTGACCGCAACCGCATCGGAAGTGTCACGGAAGGGCCGAAGCGGCATCTACGACATTCGCATCACCAATCAGTCAGGCGAGGCAATCGCCGAGTTTCGCGGTCATTCGCGCACGATCAAGGGAACCCATCTGCCCGAATGAGGGGCGTGCGGCGACCGAATATAATTGGAGGAGAGACTATGGAAGATCTGGCACCCCGCCCCGGAGACCTCGAGGCGATCGAAACCGCATCCCGCGACGAGATGTCCGCGCTGCAGCTTGAGCGCATGAAGTGGTCGCTGACCCATGCCTACGAGAATTCTGCATTCTACCGCCAGAGATTCGACGAGGCCGGCGTTCACCCCTCCGACCTGAAGACGCTGTCGGATCTGGCAAAGTTCCCCTTCACCACCAAGAAGGACCTGCGCGACACCTACCCCTTTGGCATGTTCGCCGTGCCGCGCGAAAAGCTGGCGCGCATTCACGCCTCCTCCGGGACGACGACCGGCAAGCCGACGGTTGTTGGCTATACGCAGAAGGATATCGACACATGGGCATCGCTTGTGGCGCGCTCGATCCGCGCGGCCGGCGGACGTCCGGGCGATATTGCCCATATCGCCTACGGCTATGGCCTCTTCACCGGCGGCCTCGGAGCGCATTACGGCGCTGAAAAGCTTGGCTGCACCGTCGTGCCGATTTCCGGCGGGATGACGGAACGCCAGGTGACGCTGATCCAGGATTTCAAGCCGCGCATCATCATGGTGACGCCGTCCTACATGCTCTCCATCCTCGACGAGTTCAAACGGCAGGGCATTGATCCGCGCACGAGTTCGCTGGCCGTCGGCATTTTCGGTGCCGAGCCCTGGACCAATGCGATGCGGCAGGAGATCGAACAGGCTTTCGACATGCACGCGGTCGACATCTACGGCCTCTCCGAGGTCATGGGTCCAGGCGTTTGCCAATGAATGCGTGGAAACCAAGGACGGCCTGCACATCTGGGAAGATCACTTCTATCCCGAGATTATCGACCCGAACACGGGCGAAGTTCTGCCGGACGGCGAGATGGGCGAGCTCGTCTTCACGACGCTCACCAAGGAAGGCCTGCCCATCATCCGTTACCGGACGCGCGACCTGACCCGTCTTCTGCCCGGCACGGCGCGGTCCATGCGGCGCATGGAGAAGATCACCGGCCGTTCCGACGACATGATCATCCTGCGCGGCGTCAACGTGTTCCCGACGCAGATCGAAAGCAGATTCTGAAATGTCGCGGCCTTGCGCCCCACTTCCAGATCGAATTGTCCCGCGCCGGACGCATGGACAACATGACCGTACATGTCGAATGCACGGCAGAATCCGCAGACGACGCAGCGCGCAGCCACTCGGCGCATGAATTGACGCACCATATCAAGAGCGTCGTCGGCGTTTCCACGCGCGTGAATGTTCATGCACCCGGGAGGTCGTGCGTTCGGAAGGCAAGGCAAAACGGGTCGTGGACAACCGGCCCAAGGAATGAACAACCGGTATGGCCCGGTGACAGGCAGGAGGTATATAGGAAAGAACCTTTCCTTATGCCTCCCAGTCGCAAAAGCAGAGCAATAACCCATGGCACGAACCCGTGCAGTCGACTTTGAAGACAAACAGCGCAAGCATTCTCGCGAGTGCTGCGGCTGTCTTTGCCGAAATGGGCATGGAGAAGGCCCTCCATGTCCATGATCGCTTCGCATTCGAAAGTCTCGAAGGCGCTTCTCTATCACTACTATCCCGGCAAGGATGCGCTGATTTTCGATATCGTGCGAACGCATCTGAGCGAACTCGATGAAGCGATCGCGGATGCGGACAATCCTGGCCTGCCGCCGGCGGACCGGTTGCGCCTGCTCGTGAAAGCCGTCCTGAAGAATTACGAAGGTCGCGATAACGAGCACAAGGTCCAGCTTAAACGGCACCAGCGCGCTCTCCGCCGAGCAGCTCGGCGAACTTCAGGCGATCGAACGGCGGATCGTCAAACGGTTTCTCGACGGTGATCCGGGATATCAATCCCGATCTCAACAAGAACCGTCCGCTTCTCATGCCCGTGACGATGTCGCTCTTCGGCATGATGAACTGGGTCTACATGTGGTTCCGCCCGGACGGCCCGGTTACGCGCGACGATTACGCCGACATCGCGACCACGCTGATGCTTGAAGGTCTCAAGGCAGTCTGCTGACGCGCCTGCGTCAACCTGTGTTCAGTTCCGGTCTTCCATCTGACAGCCTGCGGACCGTCACGTCCGCAGGTTTTTTCTTTTGCATACCGCGCGGATGCGCCGATCAGGCAGCGCTCTCCAGCCAGGAATTGGTTTTCGCGACCATCGTGAGAACATCGTACTGCGCAACGACCGCACCGTGCTGGTTCGTGACCTGGCAATCCCAGCGCACTTCGCCGTGCTCGGCGTTGTCGCGTGGATTGATATCCTTGCAGGTCAGCTGAACCTGAAGCGTATCGCCGGGATTGACCGGAGTGAGGAAGCGCAGGTTGTCGACCCCGTAATTGGCGAGAACCGGGCCCGGCGCCGGATCCACGAAGAGACCGGCGGCAAAGGAAACGATCAGATAGCCATGCGCCACGCGGCCGTCGAAGAACGGATTTGCCTTGGCCGCTGCCTCGTCCATGTGGGCGTAGAACGTGTCGCCGGTGAAATGGGCGAAATGTTCGATATCCTCCAGCGTCACGGTGCGCGTGGCGGTCACGAGCTGATCGCCGATCTTGAGTTCCGCCAGCGACTTGCGGAAGGGATGAACGCCATCATTGCGAACGTCCGCGCCGGGCATCCAACGCCCTGCGACCGCCGACAGAAGTGCCGGTGCGCCCTGGATTGCTGTCCGCTGCATGTAATGCTTGACGCCGCGGATGCCGCCCAGTTCCTCGCCACCGCCGGCGCGGCCGGGACCGCCGTGAACCAGCGTCGGCAGCGGCGAACCGTGACCCGTCGAGCTCTTCGCGCTCACCCGGTTGCCGATCATCACGCGGCCGTGGAACGGTGCGAGACCGAGCACGAGCTCTTCGGCGAAAGCCTTGTCATTGGTGAAGACGGAGGCTACCAGGCTGCCCTTGCCGCGCCGTGCAAGCGCGACCGCCTCTTCCGCCGTATCGTAAGGCACGATGGTGCTGACAGGCCCGAAGGCCTCGACATCGTGGATGGCTTTCGCGGCCATCGGCCTGTCGCAATAGAGCAGGACCGGATTGAGGAACGCTCCCGCCTGTGCGTCGCCGGAGGCGATGCTGGGATTGTCGGGATTGCCGGCAACGATCTCCGCATCCTGCGCCAGATCACGGATCCGCGCCCGGACCTCCTCGCGCTGCGCGAGGCTTGCCAGCGGTCCCATCCGGGTCGCTTCTTCGGAAGGATTGCCGACGGTCGTGCGCTCCAGACGGTCCCGAAGGCTCTTTACGAGATCCTCGGAGAACTGGCGAGGTGCGATGACGCGCCGGATGGCGGTGCATTTCTGGCCCGCCTTGACGGTCATCTCGCGGGCAACTTCCTTCACGAAGAGCTCGAACTCCTCGGTGCCGGGCGCCGCATCGAGACCAAGCACGGCAGCATTGAGGCTATCTGCCTCCATGGTGAAACGAACCGAGTTTCGATGATGGCCTTGTGCGTCTTCAGCTTCTGGCCGGTCGCGGCCGAGCCGGTGAATGTCACGACATCCTGACCATCGACATGATCGAGCAGATCACCAACGGAGCCGCTGACAAGCTGGAGCGCGCCTTCCGGCAGGATGCCGGTCTCGATGATACGGCGGACCATCAGTTCCGTCAGATATGCCGTCTGACTGGCGGGCTTCACGACCGCGGGCACGCCCGCGAGCAGGGTCGGCGCCAGCTTTTTCCAACATGCCCCAGCAGGGGAAATTGGAAGGCATTGATATGGACGGCCACGCCCTGCAAGGGGCTCAGGATATGCTGGGCCGAAAAGGAACCGTCCTTGGACAGATGTTCGAGATCTCCGTCGAGCAGGAGACGCGTGTTGGGAAGCTCGCGCGGCCCTTGGAGGCATAGGAGAGGAGCGTGCCGATGCCGCCGTCGATATCCACCCAGCTATCGGCGCGCGTGGCGCCGGTTGCCGTCGAAAGCGCATAGAATTCCTCCTTGCGCTCCATCAGTGCCTGACCGAGAGCCTTGAGCATGGCAGCGCGCTCGTGGAAGGAAAGGCGACGAAGGGCGGGACCACCCCTGTCGCGGCCATAGGCCAGGATCGCCTTGAAATCGATGCCGCTGGAATCGATGAAGGCCACGGGCGCGCCGGTCGATGCGTCCAGCAAGGGCACGCCGTCCCGCGCACCGGCGACCCATTGTCCGCAGACATAGCTCTCAAGCCGACGTGGCTGTTTTGCCAAGACGTTCATGGTTTTTCCTTTCAATTCAGACGGAGCGCAGAAAGCTGCGCATCGACCTCATCCCGCCATTTCGCCAGAAGGGTCTCGTTTGGTGTGTGACGGATGCGGAAGCGCGCGAGCGTCTCGAAACGCTCGGAACTCGATTGCCCGAAGCTCGCTGCAACGCGCGGATACCAGTAGTGAACCGAGGCTTTTGCCCGGATGGAGGAATCGGGTTCTTCGACGAGCTGAACCAAACCTGCAAGGCCCAGTTCGGCATGCCGCCTCTCCCGAGGCAGGATGGCGCGAAAGACCTCTGCAAGCGGCTGATAGGAAACGCGGGCAAGCTCTTCGATCTGAATGACGCTGGCCCGGCCCATCAGGACATTCATGACCACGGCATCAACCCATCCTTCGAGCGGATAGTGAAAGATGGAAAGGCGCATATCGCCGGACTGCCGCGCCAGACCGATATCCGCGTCACGCGCAACGCGGGAAGCCCATGGATGATGCGCTGCGTAACGTCCGCCGTCGGCGCCGAAGGTCTCCATGATCTTCAGCACCCGCGACGCATGATCCGCCTTTTCCAGAACGATGCGGGCGGCGGAAATGCGCTCCTGGATGCCGGGCGCATCATTGATCGTGTCGGCAAACCCGGCCGAGCCGGCAAGTTCGCTGTCAACAAAACTCGCCATGACGCGCAGAAGCTCGCCGCGATACCGGGGCGGAACGTTGGCGGGAGAAGAGAGCACGCCGCCCTGCGCCAGATAGTCCTCGATTGCGATCTTGTCTGTCACGCCGCCTGCTCCCCTTATTGGTCGTAGCTGACCACGATGCGATCACTCAACGGGAAGCACTGACAGGTCAGGACATAGCCCTGGCGCACTTCGTAGTCTTCCAGCGCGTGGTTGACCTCCATTTCCACCTCGCCTTCAGTGACCTTGGCGCGGCAGGTGGAGCAGACCCCGGCCTTGCAGGCAAAGGGCACGTCCATGGCATTTTCGATGGCGGCGTCGAGGAGGCTGACGCCCTGCTTCGGGAACTTGAAAGTCCGCGTGGCGCCATCCAGCGTCACCGTTGCCTCGCACGTCGCGCCATGATCGGCGCCTGCAACAGCTTCGACGCGACGGCGTGCGCGGCCGGGCTGGGAAGAGGCGAAAAGCTCGAACTTGACCTGATCGTCCCGCAGGCCATGGTCGCGGAGCGAAGCGGCAATTGCCAGCATCATCGGCTCGGGACCGCAGATGAAGGCGGTTGCAATGGATTTGATATCGATCCAGTGCCTGAACAGCGCCGTGCACTTTTCCGCATCGATGCGACCGGTGAAGAGATCGATGTCCTGGGCTTCGCTCTTCAGCACATGCAGCACGGAGAAGCGGCCGAGATAGAGGTTCTTCAGATCCTCCAGCTCCTCGCGGAACATGATCGAACTGATCTGCCGGTTGGCATAGACGAGCGTGAAGCGCGAGTGAGGCTCCCTTGCCAGGACCGTCTTGATGATCGACAGAACGGGCGTGATGCCGCTGCCACCCGCAAAGCCGAGGTAATGGCGGCTGGCGCCGGCATCGAGCGGCGTGTGGAAAGTCCCCATCGGGGGCATGGCTTCCAAGGTCTCACCGACCTTGAGGTTTTCGTTCGCCCAGGTTGAAAAGCATCCGCCATCGACGCGCTTGATGCCCACCTTGAGCACGCCCTCATCCTTGCCGGCGCAAATGGAATAGGAACGGCGCAGTTCCTCGTCATCGAACTTGCGGCGGAAGGTCAGGTACTGGCCTTGCGTGAAATCGAAAACGGCACGATCCTCGTCGGATGGCCGGAGCGTGACGACAACCGCATCGCGTGTCTCGCGACGAATATCGGTAACCGTCAGGGAATGGAAACGTGCCATGGACAACCCCTCCCGATGGGTCAGATGCACTTGAAATAATCGAATGGCTCCAGACAATCGCGGCAGCGATAGCTCGCCTTGCAGGGCGTCGAACCGAACTGGCTGATCTTTTCGGTATCGGCGGATCCGCAACGCGGACACGCCACTGTCAGGTTGGATCGGCCAGAGAGGCGATCGATCCGTTTCATCATGATGCCGTCGGAGGCAGTGCCGTCGATCGGCGGGGCAATTCCGTATTCACGCAGCTTCTCCCGGCCCTCGGGGCTGATCCAGTCGGTCGTCCAGGCGGGCGATAGCTGACGCTTGAGCTGAACCTTCTCGATACCCTTTGAGGCGAGTGCCGCCTCGATATCCAGATTGATCACCGAGGTTGCCGGACAGCCCGAATAGGTCGGCGTCACCGTCACAACCAGCGTATCGTCCTGCCACGCGACATCGCGGATGATGCCGAGATCGGTCAGCGAAATGACAGGGATTTCCGGATCCGGCACTTCCGCCAGCCAGTCCCAGACATCACCAATCGATGGACGCAACGCCGTGCTCACAGCCGCCTCCTACCAGGTTGCGCCCGGATAGGCGCGCTGCAGGAACTGGAGTTCGGACAGGATAAAGCCAAGATGCTCGGTGTGAACGCCGCGGCGTCCGCCCTTGTGCATGTAGCCATCCGCCGGCTTCTTCAATGTGCCTTCGCTCAGGGCCTCGCCAACGATCTCGTCCCATCCGGCCTTCAGGCTCTGCGGCGCCGGGATGATGCCCGCCTCTACGAGTTCAGCATCATGGGCGTCGCTTGTGAACATCTCCCCGGTAAAGGGCCAGATCTCGTCCAGAGCGTCCTGTATCCGCCGATGGCTTTCCGCCGTGCCGTCGCCAAGCCGGATGATGAGATCGCGGCTGCGGTCGAGATGGTAGGACACTTCCTTCAGCGACTTTTCAGCGATCTCGGCGATCCGACTGTCGGTCGAATTATGCAATGCCTTCAGCATGAGATAATGCCACGCATCGAAGAGGAACTGCCGCGTCAGCGTCTTGCCGAAATCGCCGTTGGGGCGCTCCACAAGCAGGATGTTGCGGAACTCGTAGCCATCGCGCAGATATGCGAGATTGTCCGCAGACCGTCCATTGCCTTCCACCTCGCCCGCGAGACCGAGCCAGAGCTGCGTCTGACCGATCAGATCGAGCGCCGTGTTGGACAGCGCGATATCCTCCTCGAGCGCCGGCGAATGGCCGCACCACTCGGAAACGCGATGACCGAGGACCAACGAATTGTCGCCCATGCGCAGCAGGAATTCGAAAAGTGCCGCCTGCCGGGCAGCCGGTTCCAGTGCCGCGGTCGCCATCACATATGCCCCACTTCATCCGGAATTTCGAAGAAGGTCGGATGACGATAGACCTTGGAATTGGCAGGCTCGAAAAGCGCACCCTTTTCAGAAGGCGAACTGGCGACGATATCCGCCGATTTCACCACCCAGATGCTGATGCCTTCGTTGCGGCGCGTATAGACGTCGCGGGCATTGTTGATCGCCATCTCCGCGTCGGGTGCATGAAGGCTGCCGACGTGGCGATGGTTGAGGCCGTGCTGGCCCCGAATGAAGACTTCCCAAAGTGGCCATTCGCTGGACATTTTCTCTCTCCCCGGACTTATTCGGCAGCAATTTTCGAGGCGGCGCGGCGTGCGGCAACCTTTTCGCTATGGGCCATGAGGCCGTCGCGGAACCAGGCGCCCTCTTCCCAGGCGCGCTTGCGCGCGTTCAGGCGTTCGGCGTTGCAGGGGCCGTTGCCGGCGATCACGTTGAAGAACTCTTCCCAGTCCGGCTCGCCGAAGTCGTAGCCGCGCTTTTCCTCGTTCCACTTGAGCTTGGGATCAGGGATCGTCAGGCCCAGATATTCGGCCTGCGGCACGGTCTGGTCGACGAATTTCTGGCGTAGCTCGTCATTGGAATTCTGCTTGATCTTCCAGGCCATGGACTGGGCGGAATGAACGGAGGCGTCGTCCGACGGGCCGAACATCATGAGCGACGGCCACCACCAACGGTTCAGGGCGTCCTGAACCATAGCCTTCTGCGCCGGAGTGCCCTTCACCATCTTCATCAGGACGTCGAAGCCCTGACGCTGGTGAAAGCTCTCTTCCTTGCAGATGCGGATCATGGCCCGCGAGTAAGGTCCGTAGGAACAGCGCTGCAACGGCACCTGGTTCATGATGGCCGCACCATCGACCAGCCAGCCGATCGCACCGATATCCGCCCAGGTCAGCGTCGGATAGTTGAAGATGGAGGAATACTTGGCCTTGCCGGAATGAAGCTGCTCATACATTTCGTCGCGGCTGACGCCCAGCGTTTCGGCGGCGCAGTAGAGATAGAGGCCATGGCCCGCCTCGTCCTGCACCTTGGCAAGCAGGATCGCCTTGCGCTCCAGCGTCGGGGCGCGCGTGATCCAGTTCCCCTCCGGCAACTGACCGACGATTTCGGAGTGGGCGTGCTGACTGATCTGGCGCACCAGCGTCTTGCGATAAGCTTCCGGCATCCATTCCTTCGGCTCGATCTTCTGGCCCGCGTCGATCCTTTCCTGGAAGGCGCGTTCGCGGGGGTCCATTTCGTCGAGAGACCGGACGCGCGCGGCATCCGTCGTCACCATTTGTGCATACATGCTCTTGCCTCCTGCCTGACGTGTCACACGCGTTCGAGAATGAGGGCGATGCCCTGGCCGACGCCGATGCACATGGTGCAAAGGGCATAGCGCCCGCCCTGTCGATGAAGCTGATAGGCCGCCGTCGTCACCAGCCGTGCACCGCTCATGCCGAGCGGATGACCGAGCGCGATCGCGCCACCATTGGGGTTCACATGCGGCGCATCATCCGGCAGGCCGAGATCGCGCAGAACGGCCAGACCCTGCGACGCAAAGGCTTCGTTGAGTTCGATCACGTCCATCTGGCCGATAGTGAGGCCGGTCCGCTCCAGCACGCGGCGCGCCGCCGGGGCCGGCCCGATTCCCATGATGCGCGGCTCGACGCCGGCGGCAGCCATGGCCACGATGCGCGCCTTCGGGGTCAGCCCGTGCGCCTTTGCGGACGCCTCGCTGGCCACCAGCAAAGCGGCCGCGCCATCGTTGACGCCCGAGGCGTTACCGGCTGTCACGGTAAGGTCCGGGCCGTTGACGCCCTTCAGCTTCGCAAGCTGCGCGACGCCCGTCTCGGGACGCGGATGTTCGTCGCGATCGACGACCAGCGGATCGCCCTTCTTCTGCGGGACGTGGACAGGAACAATCTCGTCAGCGAAAACGCCGGCTGCATGGGCGGCGGCCCAGCGTGCCTGGCTACGGGCGGCAAAGGCGTCCTGATCCTCGCGGCTGATGCCGAAATCGGCAGCGACGTTGTCGGCGGTTTCCGGCATGGAATCGATGCCGAACATCTTCTTCATCTTCGGATTGACGAAGCGCCAGCCGATCGTCGTGTCAAAGACCGCATTGGCGCGGGAAAAGGCGCTTTCGGCCTTGGGCATGACGAAGGGCGCACGGCTCATGCTCTCGACGCCGCCTGCGATCACGAAGTCGCAATCGCCGGCGCGGATGGCGCGGGCCGCCATGCCAACGGCATCCATGCCCGAGCCGCAAAGCCTGTTGACGGTCGTGGCCGGCACCGAAACGGGAAGACCGGAAAGCAGGGCCGCCATGCGGCCGACATTGCGGTTGTCTTCGCCAGCCTGGTTCGCGCAGCCATAGATCAGGTCATCGACCTTGGACCAGTCGGCATTGGGGTTTCGTGCGATGAGACCCGCAAGCGGAACGGCTGCAAGATCGTCCGCCCGGACGGAGGACAGAGCCCCGCCATAACGGCCGATCGGCGTCCTGACAGCATCGCACACAAAAGCTTCCGGCATGAAAATCCTCCTGCGAGTTGGCGTTCTTCCTCATTCGCCAACCGATCGGTCAATGTATAGCAGCGAAACATCACACATGGAAGACATTTTTTGATATTTATGTGATGTTTCGAACAGGCGCCGCTCAGGGCGTCGTTTTTCAGCCTGTTCAACTTGAGGTCCGGCTTGCGTTTTCAGGTCGATCGGCGTTCAAGGATCGCTGTTCCACGGATGAAAGAGGTGATTTCTTGGCGGTTATGGAAGACAAGGCGGGCTTTCGCGCATCTCTTCTTGATGGTCTGACGCTGACTGCGCCTGCCATGATCGTCACCATCTATGGCGATATCGTCGTTCCACGCGGCGGTGTCCTCTGGATGGGAAGCCTTATCGGGATATGCGCGCAGTTCGGGATTACGGAGACGCAGGTCCGCACCGCCGTCTCACGTCTCGTCAATGCGGGCCGCCTGATCGGTATTCGCGACGGACGCCGCAGTTACTATCAGCTGGCAGACTCGGCCCGAGACGAGTTCGACCTCGCAGCGCGCCTGCTATTCGAACCAGTCAAGTCTGCCGACGGGTGGACGATCCTGCACGCGCGGGAACCCTCTCCGGAAACGTTGAAGCGCGCGCATTTCGTTATGCTCGGCAATGGTATGTTCATCAGGCCGAGCCATGCCCACCTCTCCCCCACGCTGTTCGGAATAGCGTTCAGCGCAACCTTGACCCGGGGCGCATCGGACATGCGAGAGCTTGCCGCTTCACTTTGGTCGCTCGACACCTATGCGGCGGAATACCGCTCCTTCATCGACCGCTTCTCGCCTCTGATCGAGGCGCTGCGCCGCGGCGACTATCCTGCCGGGCAGGATGCGGTCTTCATGCGCCTGCTGCTCGTCCATCTCTACCGCCATGTGCTGTTGGCGGACCCCATGCTGCCGGCCGAGGTCCTGCCGTTCGAATGGCCGGGAGCGGAGGCCCGACAACTTTTCGCGAGGGCGTACCTTGCGCTCTCCGAGCAAACCGATACCGAGATCGGACGTCTGTTCGAGGGCCGCAATGCGCCACTGCCCGCCGAGACCGAAGCAACGGCGCGCCGACTTCAGGGCGTTCGAGCCGTGGCGGGACTTCCGATGCAGACCTGACATGCGGCTGGCAATCGACCCAGGCCGCTCCAACGCGAAAGCCTGTCCCTCATGCGAGAGGCAGGCCGCTCATAGCGTCGCGTGACCCTTGCCTCAGGCGTGGCAGCAGGACCCGCCATGGGACTTTCCGCCCTCGCCCGGTTCGCGATTGTCCCTGCTGTGCGCGTTCTTCTCGGCCGGCAGGTCCATCGAGACGTTGCTGTCGAAGAACCCGTTCGGCTTCAGCGTGAACCCGGCATATTCCACGGGCATGATCGGGAAGTCCTCCGGCTTGCAGACATGGGTGTGACCGAAAGAGTGCCAGAGCACGACATCCGCATTTTCGATATTGCGGTTCTGCTGGACATATTTCGGAAGACCATCGCCGCCCGCATGCACGTTCGGATAGTCGCCGGAGGCATATTTTTCCTTCGGATCGTAGGCCGTCACCCAGATATGCTTCCTGGCGAAGCCGCCGCGCTGGGCAACCGTCGATCCCTCCTGGGCCAGCATCAGCGGGCTCGGCATGACGACCATCTTGTAACCGGGGGCCTTGCCGACCGAGTTTTTCACATTGGGGTTCTGCACCTTCCAGTAACGCCCGGTCTCGCCATTGGCGATGGCAGGACTGTCGAGTTCGCGCTTCAGCATGCGCGTGCGCGTGTCGAAAACGTTGCCGTAGGGATTGTTCTCGCCCCAGGGGCGCGGAACGAATTCGTGCTCGCTGACGGTATTACCACTGCCATCGACATCCATGTGAAGGCGCGCATTGAAGAAGTGCTGGTGCGTCGGGCCGCCCAGATTGTCATCCACCATGCCGCCCCATTCATAGGTCTCGCCGGACGCCACGGCCGCCGTCTGGATGATGCCGGTCAGCTTCGCTTCGAGCTGGATCGTGCCATCCTGATAGAGATACCAGTAGAAACCATAATCGTAGTTGCCTACAGTGGCGAAGAAGGAGATGACCAGGCGGCGCGAACGGCGCACTTCGAAGATGCCGTTACGGAACTCGTAGTGCTTCCAGAGGATGCCGTAATCTTCCTCATGCATGCAGATCGCGTTTTTCATGACCATGGGCTGCCCGAAATCATCCGCCGACGGCACGTCGAAATAGTGGATATGGCCTAGGCAGTCACAGCCGAGTGCGAGGCAGTTGGCAAGACGTCCGAGGCCATACTCGCCCGCATCGAAGGCGCTCTTCCAATAGTGGTTGGCCGTCGGATCGGCGTAGGGCACGACCATCTCCGTGACCGACGCGCGGAAGATGACCGGGCGGACCTTATCGCCATCCTTGATGCCCAGCTCGTGCAGGACAAGCCCTTCGCGGGGCGTGAAGCCGACGCGGAAGCTCCAGTTCTGCCACTCCACCTTCCAGCCATCGACCTTGAAGCTCGGACCTTCCGGCTGGACGATATCGAGCGGCTTGATGTCCTTTCGCGTTTCCGGGAATGCCTCCTGCCCGTAGTTGCGCTTCTTGCGCGGGACCGGGATCACCTTTTCGTCATCGACGAGATCCACGACCGCCTGTTTCACGAGATCGACAACGGCAACGACGCCTTCTATCGGATGGGCATAGCCGTTATCGCGGATGTCTTCTCGCCAATAGGAAACCGCGCGGACAATGCGCTGTCCCTTTTCGAATTCATGTCCGAAATAGCCGGAAGAAAACGGGTCGATCTGGACCAGCGGAATGTCTTCATCGGTAATGCCGCGCTTCTTGACGGCGGCAATCCAGCGGGGATCGGCCTTGACGATCCCTTCAACGGTTTCAAACTCGCAGAGCATGACCGGAGGCTGACCATAGGGTGTCGTTTCGAGCGGCAGCCGCACGTGCTCGGTGACTGTGCCACTGGACAGATCGATGATCGACTCGTGCGTCTCGCCGGTCGAGATATCCAGCGAAAGGATGAAGGCGCGGCGCGGCAACGGCGCGCCCTCGCGGAAGGCAGCAAGGGCCGCTTTGTCGGGCTCTTCGAGCCGGATGATCGGAAACCGAACGGTGTCGGCCAGCGACTTGCCGGCCTTGAGGATGGAGACCGCGGTGGCGATCTCTTCGACGCTCAGGAGATCGAGCGGATATGTGTGTTTGACGGTCGCGTCCATGGAAATATCTCTTTTTGCTGGGCATGGGGAGGGACGGCAACCGTCCCTCGGCATGTCACAATTGTCTCAATGGGAAATCCGGCTGGAGCAGATGTCGCCGGCAAAGGCCATCTGATCGCCGTGGATGCAGTAGAGCCAGCAGAAGGCGTGCGCCTCGGCAGCAGCGAAGAGAGCCATCGCGACCACGGCTGCATAGGCGACCTGCGTGAGCCGGCCCAACGGGTTCAGTTCAAGAAGTGCGCTCATTCTTCAAATACCTTTCCAAGAGCTGCATAACGTTCCGGGCTGGACCGCTTGATCGAAAGAGCGAAGACAACGCCGCCGAGACCCGCGATCACCACGAGATAGGGAAGCGAGCTCACCACGACATTCGACGTTCCTGCCAGGAGATCGAGATTGGAGATCACGAGGACAAGCGCACCGATCAGTCCAAGGCCGGACAGAACAGGCGCAATTTTCGTGGTCCACACTCCATGTCCCTTGCTGTCTTTCTGGAAGAACATGATCACGGCAATGCAGACCAGCACCTGCACGGAGATGATGCCGATGACAGCCAGCGCCGACATGTAGGAGAAGACCACCGCATAGGGGTCCTGCTGGGCCAGGATGAAGGCGAGGAGAATGACGCCGGCCGAGACCGACTGCAGAATGCCTGCGACATAGGGCGAACCGTGCACAACATGCACCTTGCCGAGCACGCTAAAGGCAAGCCCCTCGCGGCCCAATGCGAAGAAGTAGCGATTGAGCGTGTTGTGGAAGGAGAGGATGCAGGCGAACAGGCTTGTGATCAGCAGAACGTTCATGACGTCAGCAGACCAGGCGCCGATGACCTTGGTGGAGGCATCGAAATAGAAGGTCTGCAAGGCAGCATTGGCAGCCGCCTGAACATGCGACGGGCCATAATATTGCGCGATGGCCCAGGTCGAGAAAGCGTAGAAGCTGGCGATAAGCAGGACCGAGATATAGGTGGCACGCGGAATGGTGATTTCCGGACGATGCGCTTCCTCGCTGAAAATCGCCGTTGCCTCGAAGCCGATGAACGACCCCACGACAAAGACCAACGCCACGCCCAGCCCCGGTGCAAAAACCGTTGCCGGCGCGAAGGATGACGCTGTCATGCCTTCCGGTCCCCCGCCGGAAAAGACAATGCCCAGATCGAGCAGCAGCAGGATCGCAATTTCGGCGAGCATGCAGATGCCGAGAATGGTTCCGGAGAAGGCGATGTTGCGCTGTCCGCAGAAATGCACGATCAGCATGAAGGCAAAGGACCAGACCCACCAGGGCGCGTTGAGCCCGAGATTGGCAAAGGCGCTCTGCGAGAAAACGCCGATCAGGCCGTAGATCGCGACCTGAACCGCAGTGTAGGTCAGGAGCGCCATGAACGCGCCGGCAACGCCTGCGGGCTTGCCGATCCCTTGCGTGATGTAGGAGTAGAAGGCGCCTGCCCCGCCGATATGGCGGCTCATGGCGGTGAAGCCGACGGAGAAGACGAGATAAAGCAACCCGGCGAGCACAAAGGCACCGGGAACGCCGGCGCCATTGCCGAAGGCGAAGGCCGGCGGCGTGGCGCCGACCACGGCCGTCAACGGCGCTGCCGCCGCGACAACGAAGAACACAATATGGGCTATGCCGACGGAATTTTTGGCCAGCCTGGCAGTAGACGCAGTTGTACTGTCAGCGATTGTCATGTTGAACCCCTTTTATTTTTGCTCATTTTCAAAAAAAGCTAAGCTTGACCTGGATCAAAGAAAATTGCTTTTGGCGCCAGAAATGCGATAAACTGCGCCACGCAACGGCGGCAGAGAGGCAAGTTTTCGATGGCGAGCCAAGAGAACCAGCTACAAGCCTCCGCAACGATCAGGGCCTCCGTGCTCATTCCCATCATCGATCAGCTTGAGAAGACGGGCATGCGGACAGAGCCCCTTCTGGACCGTCACGGCATCATCCGCAGCCAGATATCGGACCCCTACGCCATGGTTCCAATCTCGCGATACATCGAGTTCTTTGAGGACGCAGCGTCAACGAGCGGTTCGCCCCTGATGGGCGCATTGATGGGCACCGGCATCACCCCCGGTGATCTCGGCCCGACGGGCGTCCTGTTTTCCATTTCACCCAATATCCTGGAAGCGATTCATCGCCTCACGCGCTATCTGTCGGCGATCCAGGGTGCGACCTCGACGGGCTTGCAGGAGTTCGACGGGGATTACGTCTGGAGCTACCAGATTTCATCTCCCGCGCTTTGGCCAAGGCGGCAGGACAGCGAGTTCACCCTATCGGTGAGCTGCCAGCTCATCCGGCTCTGTTTCTCGCGAAACTGGCGTCCGCTGGAGGTGCAGTTTGAACATCCAGAGCCGCCTGACTCGGCAGGCCTCGCCAAGATCTTTCGTGCCCCGTTGAAATTCGGACAGCCGAGTAATCGCCTTGTCATTTCGAGGACAGACGCGCAGAAAATATACCGCTCCGAAGACCCAGCGCTGGTCGCGGTTCTGGAGCATCACATCGCGGAACTGGCGGCACTCAGCAGCGCGCCGCAGTCTCTGCCGGAGCGGGTGCGCGCCCTGATCGGAGCCAATCTCGGCTACAGGAAAATCCGGATCGCCGACGTCGCCAGGGATCTGGGCCTGGCGCCGAGAACACTGCAGCGCCGGCTGATGCTGGAGGGCACCTCGCTGCGGGAGATCGTGGAGGATTACCGCCGCGAGCTTGCCGAGAAGCAGATCCGGGCCAGGCTCAACAAGAGGAAGATCGCCGACACACTCGGATACGCGGATTCGACCGTGTTCTGGAGGGCGCGCAAACGCTGGACCAGGGATGAGGGCTGAAGCACGTCCCGCCTCGGCCGAACATGTTTCGTTTCGCGACGAGTCTTCAATATATATTGACGGTCAGGTCCAATCGGCTGTCGGCTTTGTCCAAGACGCGCACTGGGGCCGGCCCTATCAAATGTCCTGCTGTCGACGCACATCCAGCGAAGCCCCGGGCCTGAGCGGATGTGCCAAGGCATTGGTGGGAGGACGATCTAGAAACCCGATGTGAGGAGCGCTCCGGTTTCTGACACAGACTCTCCTCCCCTTTGAAAAGCCCCTGGGAGGAACATATGACGCAACAGACTTCGTACGACTATATCATCTGCGGCGCTGGCTCGGCGGGATGTGTGCTGGCCAATCGTTTGTCGGAAGATGGATCATCCGTTCTCCTGCTCGAGGCCGGCGGTCCCGACGATCACGATGCAATCCACACGCCCATGCGCATTCTCGAACTGTTCACGTCGGAATACGACTGGGCCTATATGACCGCCCCGCAAAAACACGCCAAGGGCCGGTCTCTCTATTGGCCGCGTGGCAAGACACTGGGCGGGTCTTCGGCCACAAATGGGATGATTTACGTCCGCGGTTCTGCCAGCGACTACGATCACTGGGCTCAGGAACTTGGCTGCACTGGCTGGGACTATGCCTCGGTGCTTCCCTATTTCAAGAAGGCGGAAGACTTCGATCGCGGGGAAAGCGAGTTCCACGGAAAGGGCGGACCGCTCCATGTGACCTCGCAGTTCGAGCCCCATCCCCTGCACAAGGCTATGCTGGAAGCCGCAGTCGAGGCAGGCCATCCCTATAACGACGACACCAACGCAGCCTCACCACTCGGCGTCGCCTATGTCGATCTCACCGTGAAGGACGGCAAGCGGCATTCAACCGCACAAGCCTACCTCGTTCCGGTCAAGTCGCGTCCGAACCTCACAGTGAAGACCGGTGCCTGGGTGCTGAAGATCCTGATCGAGGATGGCCGCGCCGTCGGCGTCGAGTACGGCACGAAAGAGGGTTCCGCCACTGTAAAGGCCAACCGTGAGGTTCTTGTGAGCCTTGGTACGCTGGAATCTCCTCGCCTTCTGATGCTCTCCGGAATCGGTCCGAGAGCGCATCTGGAAGAGTTCGGCATCGAGGTCAAGCAGGATCTTCCCGGCGTCGGTCAGAACCTGCACGACCACAACCTGCTGCCGGTCATCTATGAGGCAGCGAAGGAGATCCCGGCGACGACAGACATGGGGCTTACTCCCCTGCACGTCCATCTCTTCGCCAAGACGGATCCCGCGCTGCCAGGTCCCGACATGCAGCCGCTGTTCTTCAACCTTCCCTATTACACGCCCGAAATGGAGCAGCCGACCGGAAATGCCTTCACGCTGGCCGCTGCCGGCGTTCGTCCGACGTCACGCGGTGAAATCAGGCTGACCAGCGCCGATCCCCGCGCGCCACTGCATCTCGATCCGAATGTGCTGGCGACCGATTACGACGTGCAGACCCTGGTGACATCGATCAAGCAAGTCCGCGAGATCGCCAGACAGCCGGCGCTGGCTGAATGGAAAGGCCGCGAGATTTATCCGGGCGAGGACAACCAGTCAGACGCGGAGCTTGAGGATTATGCGCGCCAGGCCGTGTCCTCGTACCATCACCAATGCGGCACCTGCAAAATGGGCGTCGACGACATGGCGGTGGTGGATCCGACCCTCAAGGTGCGCGGCATCAGCGGCCTGCGCGTCGTCGATGCCTCCATCTTCCCCTTCGTCATGGCAGGAAATACCAACGCGCCGACGATCATGGTCGCGGAAAAGGCTGCCGACATGATCAGGCAAGAGGCGCGGGGATAGGACGAAGATAAGAAAAGGTCGCAGGCACCCATTCCTTGTTCTCTTCATCGACCCTTGGCCCCAAAGAGACACACATCAAGCCGATGCAACACCGGCCCGTCGTGCGATTGACGACATGAGCGCTTCCTGACCCTTTTCGCAGGGGGTCAGGAAAGCTCAATTCCGCGCTTCCGCAGGTGCGGAACTTTGGAACCCGGGATTCGCCCTCGCCACGTTTTTGATCTAACATCGCCCGTAAACCGGATGGTGTTGAGATAAAAATGAGCGACCACTGAATGACAATGCCATGCGATCCCTGTAATTGTCCGCCCCTCTTCTGTTTTCCTGATGAGGAATGAGAATGCGGACTGACCGAGAGAAAGTCCTGCCCGCGGCAAAGGCGGCGCGTGCGACGGACACAGCCATAAGGGACATTGTGGCGCCTGATGGCCTGAGCGGCGGCGATAACGAGTATTTCGGCGCTTCCGCGACGACCCCGAAGGGTCGGCAACGCGTGAAACTGCTCCTTGAAGCGGCATTGGAGGTCATCGAAGCCGAAGGCTTCGAGGGAATGAGCCTTCGATCGGTCGCCCGTAAGACGAGCATTACCATCGGCAACCTTCAGCATTATTTTCCCAGCCATGAAGCGCTTCTGCGCGCCGTGACACGGTATATCCTTTACAATTATCTTCTCGAATACGACCGGCTGGCCGAGCTTCATGCCGACGATCCAGAGCGGCAATTCGAGGCAACGATTCATTTTCTGATCGAAGACTGCAAATCCAGGCGAACGAATTCGGTGTTCTTCAGTCTTTGGGCCCTGTCGCAGAGAAACGAATTTGTCTCCGATCTGATGGACCTCATGTATACGGATCATCGCAGATCACTGGAGCGGCAAATCGCACAGATCAATCCCGATATCGCTCCGGATCGCTTGCCGAAAATCGCAGCCCTCATTGCGGTTCAAATCGAGGGGCTGATGTTGCTGATTTCCTCCGGGCGACCCAAGCACGAGGAGTTGATTGGTATAGAGGACGAATGCATGCGCCAGATCATGAATCTCGTGCATCAAACCTCAACTTCCAAGACCAAGGTTGTCGAGGCTGCCGGTGTCTGACGGAGAACGCGGCGATCCGGTTTGCGCCAGATCGTCTTCGACTTTTCCTTAAGCTTATTGTTGCATCGACAAGCGCCTCCCTCCGAAAGCGCCTGTCGTTCGCACGGGGCTTGCTTGCTTTGCCGTCAGATGCGTTTTCCATCTGACCGCAACAACTCTGAAACCGACCGAGATGCTGCTATGCCGCTAAAAGCTCATGAGTGTGCCGAGGCACTGCGGCCTCGGAGCGAACCATCGCGCACATCGTCTCAGGCGAAGACAACCTGGATATCGGTGTATTCCGCCAGACCCTCTTCGGAGAACTCAACCCCGATGCCGGATGCCTTGACGCCGCCGAAGGGTGCGTTGGGCTGAATGGCGCCGTGCTTGTTGATCCAGACGGAGCCGCATTCCAGCCGTGCCGCAACCGTGCGCGCCTTCGCCTTGTCCGCCGACCATACAGAGCCGCCAAGTCCGTTCGGGCTGTCATTGGCCATACGAATCGCTTCGTCCAGGTCGGAGTAGCGGATGATCGGCAGGACGGGGCCGAACTGTTCCTCGTCCACAAGCGCGTCGCCGTTGCGAAGTCCGGAGACGAGCGTCGGCGGGAAGAACAGTCCCTCGCCGGGCTTGCCACCCAGAAGAACCTTTCCTTTGCTCTTGGCATCCGCCACCAGCCGGGAAACCTTGTCGAACTGCATCCGGTTCTGGATGGGACCGAGCATGCTTGCCTCTTCCAGACCGTTGCCGACCGGGATATTCTTCGCATAGGCCACGAGCGCATCGCAGACAGCATCGTGGATGCTGTCGTGGACGTAGAGGCGCTTCATGGCGGCGCAGGTCTGGCCATTGTTGAGAAACGCGCCCCAGAACAGGCCTTCGGCGATCTTTTCCGGATCTGCATCTGGAAGCACGATGCCGGCATCGTTGCCGCCAAGCTCCAGTGTCAGACGCTTCATCGTTTCGGCAGCCGACTGCATGACCTTCTGACCGGTCGCGCAGGAACCGGTAAAGACGATCTTGCGGATATCGGGATGTGCAGACATTGCGCCGCCGAGATTGAAGTTCTGGTCGTCACCCGTCACCACGTTGATCACGCCAGCCGGAAGAACCTGGTTCATGATCTCGATGAGGCGCAGCGTGGAGAGTGGCGTGTAGGGCGATGGCTTGATGACGACGGTGTCGCCGGTGCGGAGCGCCGGCATGATGTGCCATATGGCGATCATCACCGGGAAGTTCCACGGCGTGATCGAGCCGACGACGCCGAGTGGCTTGCGATGCAGCTCGACCCTGCCTTGCTCATTGTCCTGCAAGATTTTCTTCGGCATCGACAGCCCGGACGTGTAGCCGGCCCATGCGACGGCACCCCCCATTTCCCATCGCGAGCCCAGCCCGTTCAGGGGCTTGCCCTGTTCCAGCGTGATCAGTTCGGCAAGCTCTGCCGAATGCGCCTCGATCTCGGCCGTGACAGCCGCGCAGGCGGCCTGGAGAGCCGCGTCGCTCTGTGACGACCACGACGCAAACGCTGCCTTCGCAGCAGAGACAGCCGCATCGAGTTCCGCCGAACCCATGTTCGGCGCACGGCCAACCTCTTCACCTGTCGCGGGGTTGAAAACCGGAAAATCCGAGCCAACCCGCAGAGGCTTGCCGTTAACGATCGCTGCATAGTGCTTCATGACACTCTTCCTTCGACTGGATTTCATCTCTCTCCCCTCAGTCTCGATGCACCTGTCACAACGGGTCTCCTCAAACAGGTCTCAGCCGACCTCGGCCAATCTCGTAGAAGCCGCCTCGATTTCGACGACCGATCTCACCGAGAACACTCAATCAACACATGGCCGACGAAGAGGTCTGCGCGGCGCAGGCTTCAAAACGTCGGAGCAACACGACCGCTTGCGCGATAGGCCGCGATCACGGTGTTCGCCATCAGCATGGCGATCGTCATCGGGCCGACACCGCCCGGGACGGGCGTGATTGCTCCGGCGACGTCCGCCACATCCGCAAAGGCGACATCGCCCACAAGACGGAACTTGCCCTCACCCTTGTCCGGCGCCGGCACACGGTTGATGCCGACATCGATGACCGTCGCGTCGGGCTTAACCCAATCGGCCTTGACCATCTGCGGACGGCCGACGGCCGCCACGAGGATATCAGCGTTGCGGCAAACGGCTGGCAGGTCCTTCGTCCGCGAATGGGCGGTGGTGACCGTTGCATTCGCGGCCAGCAGCAGAGCCGACATTGGCTTGCCGAACAGATTGGACCGGCCGATGACAACCGCGTTCAGACCGGACAGGTCCTCACCATGGGTGCGCCGCACGAAAACCATCGCGCCCGCAGGCGTACACGAGATGAGCCCGCCATCGAGATCGCCCGTCGCCACCTTGCCGGCATTGACGACATGCAGCCCGTCCACGTCCTTTTCGGGCAGGATGGACTGGATGATGGGGTCGGCATCAAGGTGCTTCGGCAACGGCAACTGTACGAGAACGCCGTGAATGGAAGGATCGGCGTTCAAGGAGCGGACAAGGCCTGCCAGCTCCTCCTGCGTCTTCTCCTGCGGCAAGGTATGTTGCACGGAGTTGAAACCGCACTCCTTTGCCATCCTGCTCTTTGCGCCGACATAGGCGTGGCTGGCCGGGTCGTCACCGACTATGACGACCGCAATGCCGGGCTTGACGCCAGCATCGGCCTCAAGGCTGGCCGCGGCGGACTTGACCGCCTCGATGACCGACGCGGCGACGAGTTTCCCGTCTATGATGTTTGCGGTCATCTCTTAGCCCATTCGCTCGGATTTGTAGGAGCCCGGGCTCGGCGGGAACACGATGGTCTTGTTGCCGTTCAGGAAGGTACGATGATGAATGTGGGCATGCACCGCACGCGCGAGGACCTGGCTCTCCACGTCGCGACCGATCGAAACGTAATCGTCCGCCGATTGCGCATGGGTGATCCGCGCCACATCCTGTTTGTTGATTTCCATTGAGAGCTGACCCGGCGTTTCCACCGAGAAGTGACCCGCCTTTAGATATCGTTCGTGTTGCTGGTCGGGGTCAAGTTCCTGCGTTTCTCCTTTGCTGTTTTGGGCTGATGCGCCGAGCTGTTCTTGAAGCGGAAGCTGTCGTTTCCGGTTTCGAGGATGTGGCAGTGGTGGGTGAGCCTGTCGAGGAGCGCGGTGGTCATCTTTGCGTCGCCGAAGACGCTTGCCCATTCACTGAAGCTGAGGTTGGTGGTGATGATGACGCTGGTGCGCTCATACAGCCTGCTCAGCAGATGGAAGAGTAGCGCCCCGCCTGAGGCACTGAACGGCAGGTATCCCAACTCGTCGAGAATGACGAGATCGGAGTGGACGAGCCGATTGGCGATCTGTCCCGACTTGCCTTGTGCCTTCTCTTGCTCAAGCGCGTTGACCAGTTCGACCGTCGAGAAGAACCTTACCCGCTTGTGGTGATGCTCAATGGCCTGAACGCCGAGCGCGGTGGCAATGTGGGTCTTTCCCGTGCCAGGGCCGCCGACCAGGACGATGTTGTTAGCATCGTCGAGGAAGTCGCAGCGATGAAGCTGTTGCACGAGCGCCTCGTTGATCTCGCTGCTGGCAAAGTCGAAGCCATTCAGATCGCGGTAGGCCGGAAAGCGTGCGGTCTTGAGTTGGTAGGCCGTCGATCGAACCTCTCGTTCGGCCGTTTCTGCCTTGAGAAGCTGGGACAGGATTGGAATGGCAGCCTCGAACGCGGGTGATCCCTGCTCAGTCAGATCAGCGACGGCATGGACCATGCCATGCATCTTCAACTGCCGCAGCATGATGACGATCGCGCCACTTGCCGGATTATGACGCATGGCGAGCCTCCGTCTTTCTCAAGGTATCGTATCGTTCGACATTGGCCTTGGGCTCATTGGTGAGCGTCAGCGCCTGAGGCGCATCAAGGGTTGGTGGCGTGAAGGATTTGCCGTCGATGAGACGATGCAGCAGGTTCAGCACATGCGTCTTGGTCGGAACGCCAGACTTCAGCGCCATATCGACGGCCGACAGCACTGCCTGTTCGTCGTGCTGAAGGACAAGGGCCAGGATATCGACCATCTCGCGGTCGCCACCCGGCTTCTTGAGCAGGTATTGCTGCAATATCCGGAATGCATCGGGAAGCTCGGCGAATGGTGCGCCGTTGCGAAGAGCTCCGGGCTTGCGCTGCACCACCGCCAGATAGTGTCTCCAATCATAGATGGTCTGGCCCGGACGATCATGGGAACGATCAATGACGCGACGGTGCTCGCAGACGACCTGGCCTTCTGCGGCGACCACGACACGATCCGGATAGACCCGAAGGCTCACCGGTCGATTGGCGAAGCATGCTGGAACGCTGTAGCGATTGCGCTCCAGATGCACGAGGCAGGTTGGCGTGACCCGCTTCGTATATTCGACGAACCCGTCGAACGGCCTGGCGAGCGGCATGAGAGCTGGGACTTCCTCGGCCCAGATGTCGGCAATGGTGCCACGCATCTGACCGTGGGGCGTCTTGGCCCAGAACTCCTTACAACGCTCCTCGAGCCAATCGTTCAGGGCCTCCAGTGATGGAAAGCGCGGGATCGGTTGAAAGAAGCGATGACGCGCATCCTGCACGTTCTTCTCGACCTGACCCTTCGCCCAGCCGGAAGCCGGATTGCAGAACTCGGGCTCGAACACATAATGGCTGGCCATCGCCATGAAGCGGACGTTGACGTCGCGCTCCTTTCCACGGCCGACCTTGTCGATCGCCGTGCGCATGTTGTCGTAGATGCCACGCCCAGGAATACCACCGAAGACACGGAAGGCATGGTTATGAGCATCGAACAGCATCTCATGTGTCTGCAGGAGGTATGCCCGGACGATGAAGGCCCTGGAGTAGCTCAGCTTCGTGTGGGCGATCTGCAGCTTGGTGCGCTCATTGCCGATGATCGCCCAGTCCTCAGACCAGTCAAACTGGAAGGCCTCACCGGGTTCGAACGCCAGGGGCACAAATGTCCCGCGGCCCGTTGTCTGCAATTCCCTCTGACGATCATCGCGCCATTCCCGTGCAAATGCCGCCACACGATTGTAGGATCCCTCATAGCCGAGGCTGACAAGATCAGCGTGCAGTTGCTTCATCGTCCGCTTCTGCTTGCGGCCCTTCTTCGACTCCGTCTTCAGCCACGCCGATAACCGATCCGCAAACGGATCAAGCTTGCTCGGCCTCTCCGGCACGTTGAACTTCGGCTCCACGCCGCCGGCGCGTAGATATTTGCGGATGGTATTCCGGGATAAGCCGGTCCTGCGGCAAATCTCCCGGATCGATAGATGCTCTCGAAAATGCCAGCGTCGAATTACGCTCAGTAACGCCATGTCGATCACTCCAGAGCCCCCGCTGAAAACACGCGAGGGACGGTTGAAACATGGGTCAATTCTCAATGGAAATATCAGGCTACGCCGGGTCAGCTCTCAGTGGAAATCAACACCCTTCACGAAGAGGCGGTAGTCATGCTCGCCTAAGTCCATTCCGTCGTATTTGAACAGCCAGTCGAGTTTGTCGTTCTCGTCTGCGATGAAGCCGTCCAGACTGGTTGCTATGTACCCAACAATCTTCGCCATCAAAGCCTCCTTGATTTATAAATGAATGTACGTTTATATATAGCAATGACCAGACGCAAGACAATTCCCGATGAACGGGTTCTCGACGCCTTGTTCGAGCTAATGATGAAGACAGGACCCGATGGTTTGACCTTTGCGCGTGCGGCGGAGGCTTCAGGCTTGTCTGCGGCGACACTGGTGCAACGCTACGGCAACCGCGAGCGCCTGGTTGAGGCGACCCTCCTGCAGGCGTGGGACCGGTTGGATGCCGAGACGAAGGCTGCAGACCTCGAAGAGGATCTATCGCCTGAGGGAGCCATAAAGCTCCTACTGCGGTTGATGTCTCCCGACACGGCCGAGCGTGATGCCACTGATGGGCTTCTTCTGCTTCGAGAAGACATACGGAACCCGAGACTTCGCGAGAGGGGCGCAGCGTGGGGACGCACGTTGGTCTCAGCACTGGGACGACGGCTGTCTTCAGACCCCCAGGAGGCGAATATTCTGGGCTGGCAGATGGCCGCTCTCTGGCAGGGGGCGCACACTTGGTGGGCGTTCGATCAGACGGTGCCCGCAGATCGTGCGATTCGGCAGGCTCTGGAGACTTGGCTGAAACGGCGTTGACAGCCGGCACCGGAAGACATTCAACGGAAGCGGCGTTTTGGTCAAGCTGCCTGAGAGCGGTAGGCCTCGGAAAGCAGACGCGGTAACATTAACCACGAGAAAGCGCCTTCATCTCGGTTATAGAAGTCACCGCGGCGGGCTCCTGGAAGCAGACATGCCTTCCGCGACCCACAGCATGAACTTGAGGTAAATTCCTAACGGGGGTGGTCGTCACTCCAACCCCCTTCCTGGACGGGAATCTACTCATCCGCAATCAGCTATGAAAATCGCTCAGAACAATTTTGCCAAACACACCGCCAGCCTCCATTCGACGATGGGCAGCCGAAGCAGCCGAGAGCGGATGATGCGCTCCAACGATCGGCTTAATCTCCTTGTCCATCATCGGCAGCACGTGGTCCCTGAATCGCTGGACCATCTCTACCTTCTCTTCCCTTGATCTGGATTTCATCACGGTGCCCAGCAATTTCAGGTGGTTGTGAAGTACGGTCCCGAGGGGAATGATGGCATTGTCATCACGCCCAAGAAGACCGACCTGAACAACCCGGCCACCGGGTGCCAGACTTCTGATGTTGCGGGCCAAATATGACCCGCCGACAAAGTCGATGATCAAGTCGACGCCGCGCGACGCTGTCACGTCGATGATCTCCGCCTCAAAATCGACCTGCCTGTAATCGAAGACCGCATCCGCGCCGAGTGCCAGTACGTTCTCGATGTTGTTAGCAGACGCAGTCGCCAGCACTTTCGCGCCCTGGGACTTAGCAAGTTGCACCGCAGCCGAACCGATGCCACCGGCCGCGGCATGGATGAGAACGATCTCTCCCTGTGCGATCCGCCCGAGATTTCCTAGCGCCTCCCAGGCCGTCACGAAGCTCTCCATGACGGCTGCTGCCTCCGTGAAGGACATGTGAGGCGGAATGACCGCCGCCATGCCGCTGTCGAGACGCGCATACTGGGCATAGGCACCGCCGCCAACAATCCCCATGACATGGTCGCCAACGGCAAAGCCGCTGACAGCGTCTCCGACGGCGATCACTTCTCCTGCGACCTCAAGACCGAGAATGCTGCTGTCCCCGTAGGTTTGGGAGCCATAGACGCCTTCGCGTTGAAGAAGGTCAGCCCGGTTGACACCCGCCGCCATCACCTTGACCAGGAGATCGTCAGGTCGCACGTCCGGCATGGGGACATCGGCAAGCCGCAGCACATCGGCGCTTCCGAAGTCATCAAAGATAATCGCTTTCATCGCTTAGATCCTTACTTCGAAAGCGCGCGCCGGGCGATGCTGGCGGCAAACAGTGGGGTTTCGCAACGGTTATGATCTCCGCCTGCTGCCTGGCGGGCTGCTGCGGCATCCTCGTAGGTGACCCCATGGTCCTGGATGAAGCTCATGAACGCATCTGTCGGATGGGCTGTAACCTTGTTGGTGTAGCGCGTCCTGCCGTCGTCGATCTTCTCGGCGGAGAGTTCCCAGACGACATTGACTTGGGTTCTGCCACTGGCTGTAAAGACATCAGAGATCGAGTTCATCCGGCAATAGGTTGGTCCGGCAACCTCGGCGACATAGTGCTGCACCACGAGGCCCGAGCCGATCTGCTCGACATTGATCGACATGCGACGGCCATCGTCCGTCCAGGTGACGCCCGCTGCAATGTGGTCGGGCGGGCAGCAACGAAGATATTCGGCCTCCGGCAAATTGAAGAGCCAATCGGCAATGTCGATCTTTTCGATCGGAACATCGATCTCGGCAGAATAGGCGGATTGTGAGAGAATTGTATCGAGGACCTTGACCATGGCATTGTTCCTTGTGCTTGGTGAGCAATAATTGCCCGTTGACGAAGAGGAATGTGCTCCTGATGGTCCTGAATGATAATCAGTTGAATGGTTGGAACGGTTTTGCGTCGTAGGCAAAGATGAAGGACCCACGCTTCGCCGAACATCTGGCGGTTTATGTCGACGTCGTCAGAGCGGGTAGTTTTTCGGCTGCATCTCGGCGACGGGCTGTGACCCCCTCGGCCGTTGTTCGACAGATCGATGCGCTTGAGCAAGATCTGGGAGTTTCGCTCCTTGTCCGCTCCACAAGGGCACTGTCGTTAACTGACGCCGGACGTCATCTCTTCGAGCGGGCTCAGCGTCTGCTCGACGAACTGGCCGACACGCATGCCGAGGTGGCAGCGTTTGACAGCGAAGTCAGCGGTACATTGCGGATCGCCTGCTTCCCGACCTTCGGAAAACGGTACGTCATTCCAGTTCTGGCTACGCTTGCTACGCAATACCCAGGCTTGCATGTCGAGCTGGACCTGACCGAACGGCTGGCCGACCCGGTCGCGGAGCGCCTTGATCTCGTAGTGCGAATGGGAGAGCTATCGGACAGCACGCTTATCGCGACCAAGCTGGCACCTCAGGATCGCATCCTCGTCGCAAGTCCCGGATATCTCCGGCAGCAAGGCGTTCCCGATACCGAAACCACACTTCGAACTCACCGACTTCTCGACAAGCTCCATGGCAACGATCTGCTCGGATGGTCTGACATTCTCGGCGCGCCGACAGGCGAAACCTGTGAGCACGTTGTCTTCCGTTCGGACGATTTTGAGGCGCTGAACGGGGCAGCACTTGCCGGGATCGGGATAGCGTTTCTCCCGAGTTGGGTCGCCGGGCCCTCAGTCAAGGTGGGCGATCTGGTTCGCTTGCCGCTATCGGCGGAACGATGGAATGAGAAATCCTCGGGTATCTACCTCCTGCGCGCCCTCGCGGCACCCGCCACGAAGGTCAAAGCCTTCACACAGGCACTGAAGGATCACATCGGAACGCCACCCTGCTGGAGTTGAGAAACGTCATCGGGATTTTCTCTTGGCTGAGAGTTTCAGGCAAAGGGGCTCGCAAGCCGGGGGACTTGTGCGTTCAGCTCCGTGGAAACATTTGCGATTAAAAGGCTTCGGGTCTTTTCTATCGGCCACTTTGCGCGTTCAACTCGGACGTCGAACGGCGCGCATTTTCATCCAAAAGCCGCCTTACAATTTCTTGCGATCAGTAAGAGACCGGGCATTTCACACAACCACCCGCTCCACGAATTCCGCAAACGCCCGCGCCTTGGCGCTCGCCAGCCGTCCCGTCGGGAAGACGGCCCAAAGGTCGATGGGCGGAAGCTCCCAATCTTCGAGGAGGCGCACAACCTCGCCGCTTTGAAGCTCCGGCCAAAACATCCAATCCGAGGTGACGACGAGCCCCATGTCGGCTTTTACCGCCGCGCGTATTCCCTCGGCAGCGCTGAACTGCACGCGGCCTGAGACGGCGACCGATGCTTCGGTTCCGTTCCTGCGAAAGGTCCAGCTTCTGCCAAGCTGGGTGTAGACGACCGCCTGATGCGCAGCGAGATCGGCGGGCACTTGCGGAACGCCGTGCTTTTCGAGATAGGCGGGCGTCGTAACGACCGAGCGCCGGCCGGTGGCAAGGCGGCGGGCGACGGCGGAAGAGTCCGTTAGCTCGCCCATGCGCAAGCCGATATCGATACCTTCGGAGAACAGATCGATCATCCGATCGTCGAGAACGATATCCACGTCGAGATCAGGGTGGTTTGCCATAAACTCCGGCAGGTGCGGAATGACCATCAGCCGCGCAAACGTCGTTGCGGCGCAGACGCGAAGACGTCCCGACAATCCTGATCCTGCGCCCTTTGCCTCCAGCTCGGCCTCATCCGCTTCATGGATCGCGGCTTTGGCCCGTTCGTAGAAGCGCATCCCGGCATCCGTCGGCGTCAGCCCATGGGTCGAGCGGATGAGCAGGCGCACCTGCAACCGGTCTTCCAGTTGCGCGATCGTCTTCGATATGGCCGGCTGGCCGACGCCGATCTGACGGGCGGCCTGCGAGAACGATCCCGTTTCCACCACCCGTACGAACGCTGTCATCGCCTGCAGTCTGTCCATCGTCTATTCCCCTTCGGAATAAGCATTATCGCCACGAGCCGTCTGCAGCAAGGGACGAGGAATGGTCATAACTCTCTCCAACGAACACGATCCGATGGAGACGAAGATGATCGAAGTTTACGCCTTTGCCACCCCGAACAGCGTCAAGGTGCCGATCGCGCTTGAGGAACTGGGCCTTGCCTATGACCTAAAGCCGGTCAATGTCCGCAAGGGCGAACAGAAGGATGCGGCTTTCGTGGCGCTCAACGCCAACGCCAAGGTGCCGGTGCTTGTCGATGACGCCCTGGTGCTCACGGAAAGCGCCGCCATTCTGGTTTACCTGGCCGAGAAGACGGGCAAGCTTCTTCCGAGTGATGGCGAAGGCCGCGCCCGCGTCTTCGAGCAGCTCTTCTTTCACGCTTCAGCCCTGAGCCCGGCCTTCGGCAATGCCGGCTTCTTCAAACGCTCCTCGCCGGAGCCGCAGCCGATCGCCGAAGCACGCTTTACCAATGAGGCCGAACGTATCCTCGGCCTCCTCGACGACAAGCTCGCCAACCAGGCCTTCATCGCCGGCAACGATTTCACCATTGCCGATATCGCGCATTTCGGCTGGCTCTGGCGTCGGCAGTTTCCCGGCGTGACGCTCGACGAGCGCCCCAATCTTTTCCGCTGGTACGAGACCGTGGCTGCGCGCCCGGCCGTCGAGCGCGCCGTTGCCCGCGTCGAAGCCCTCGTGCCGGCAGCCTGATCTTCCCCCTCAGACCACCCAGAACGCATCGAACTCAAAGGAGAACCACCATGTCCCGTTTCGATACCTACAAGAACAGCTTCCCCAATGCCCGACTGACCCGCTCGCCAAGTGGCGTCCTCGAAGTCGCGCTCCACACCGATGGCGGCAAGCTTCTGTTCAACGGCCACACCCATGAACAGTTCGTTGAGCTCTTCCACCAGGTCGGTTCCGATGCCGACAACCGCGTCGTCATCCTCACAGGCTCCGGCGATGCCTTCACGGATGGTGCCCCTGTTGCAATATGGAGCTCCAGGCGCTTGAAGAGGCGCTGCCCAAGTTCCGGGAGCTGGGCGGACACCTCATTGCGATCTCGCCGCAGAACCAGGTCAACAGCCGCAAGTCGGTCGCGAAGAACAATCTGACCTTCTCGATCCTGTCGGACCCGCATAACGACGTGGCAGCCGCCTTTGGCCTGCGCTTCGCGATGCCGGACTATCTGGTCGCGCTCTACAAGTCGCTGAAGAACGATCTCCCAGCTTTCAACGGTGATCCGAGCTGGACCCTGCCCATGCCCGCCCGCTACGTCGTCGGACAGGACGGCGTCATCCTCTATGCGGAGGTCAACCCCGATTATACCCGCCGCCCGGAACCAGAAGACATGCTGCCGGCGCTTCGCCTGGCCGCAAGCCGTCGCGTCGCCGCGTAATCCCATTCCACCTGTTGAAAAGCCCTGCTCCATGAGGCAGGGCCGGAGGACGACCCCATGAAGAGAACATTCCTGATTACCGGAGCCAGCAAGGGTATCGGTCTGGCACTTGCCCAACGGCTGGCCGCGAGCGACCATAACGTCATAGGCGTTGCCCGCAATCAGGTAGAAAGCTTTCCGGCATGCTCCATACGCTCGATCTCGCCGACCGCGCCGCCAACGAGGAACTGGCGAAGATCGTTAGGACCAGCGACGTCGATGGCGTGATCAACAATGTTGGCCTTGTGAGAGCCGCACCGCTTGGCGATATCGCCGTTGAAACGCTTGAGGAGGTGATGCGCGTTAATCTCCATCCTGCACTGGTCGCAGTTCAGGCAGCACTACCCACCATGCGAGCGCGTGGCTGGGGTCGCGTGGTCAATATTTCCAGCCTGACGGCCCTTGGAAGCATCGAACGGACGAGCTATGCCGCGGCCAAGGCCGCCCTTGTCAGCTTCACGCGAAGCTGGGCGCTCGAACTTGCACCGACCGGCATTACCGTCAACGCCGTGTCGCCGGGCCCGACGGAGACGGAGCTCTTCCGAGCAAACAATCCGGTTGGGAGCAAAGGCGAGGCGCGATATCTGTCAGGCGTTCCAATGGGCCGGTTCGGGAAGCCTGAAGAGCTGGCAGCGGCAATCGACTTCCTGCTCTCGGAGGAAGCCGCATTCATCACCGGACAGACGCTGCACGTCGATGGCGGAGCATCGATTGGGAAGGCGTCGCTGTAGGGGAGCAGACCACGCGTCGAGGACGCAAAGATAGTCTGGCTCTGAAGATGAGCCATCAAGGGCCGGTCTCGATGTCGAGCTTTATACCGATGGAAGGCGAGACCTAAGGGGTTGGCTGCAACCGCCTCATGCGGCGTTTCGTAGCTCCAACCGCCGCTGGGCCGCCCGCTCCGAATGGGAGTTGGAAATAAGAGGCTCCTGAGCAGAAGGGCAGTCGGAAGCTGGGTGGAGGTAGAAGCTGAAGTATGTCACGTCGCAATCTGTACGCTCCGAAGCGGAAATGATTTCCGCTTTGCGCCTTCTCAGTCATAGGGGAGTTCACTTCCATGCTGAATAGCAGACCTTCGTCAAGGCAAGGTTCTTGCGGTCTTCAACCGCGATGGTGAAGTTGTCGGAAGGCATGGAATATAATAGATCGTTTATGGTGAACCGGCGGATTGAACAGAGTCACCCGAATTGCGGTCGGTTCAGATCAGGGCCCCATGAGGCCTTCTTGATTTCTCTGCACAAGAACTGGCAACAGTATAGTCGACAAAGCAGGATGGTTTTCGCTAGAGCTCAGCCGGCATTCTTGACCGTCCTTGGTTCGGATTTATCTTCGGCCTCGACTTCCAGCTCTTCGGCAATCTGTGCATAGCTGATGAGAGCGAAAAGCGCGCTGCCGCCAACCACATTGCCCAGAAGGGTCGGAAGATAGAAATGTGTGATGGCATGGCCGAGGTCGAGCTCACCGGAAAAGATGAGCGCACCGGCTTCCACCGAACCGGCGACAATGTGCGAGAGGTGGAAAAGGGCGATCAGATAGGTCAGCAGGGCAATGACCGGAAACCGGGCGCTTTGTGCTGACGGCAACAACCACACGACTGTCGCGATCAACCACCCGGCCGTGATGGCGCGCAGGAACATGACACCGCCTGGGGGCTCCATGGCTTCACGCGCGATCTCCAGCGCCGCAGCACGAATTTCGGGCATATGGAGCACATCGAAGGCAACTGCTGCTGCAAAAATCAAGGTGCCGGCCAGATTGGCGGAGAAGACGAGTGCCCAAAGTCTTGCAATGGCCCAGATGCCCCTGCCACTCGGCTTGGCCAGAAAGGGTAGCATGGCGGTCAGCGTGATCTCGGTGAAGAGCTGCTGACGCGCGAGAATGACGATCAGGAAACCAACGGCGTAACCCCAGCACTCCACCAGAGGCCGCCAGTCAGCATCGGGTAGATAATGGCGTAGCGTTGCTTGTGTGAAGACGGAAAATCCGATCGACAGCCCTGCTGCCAATCCTGACCATAGAAGGCTGCTTGTCGGCCTGGCGAGTTCCGACTCGCCCTCCTTCTTCACGACCTCGTAAACAGCGACGGGCCTCAGCTGGAGGCGATCATCCACTTCCCGCTTTTCTTTCCGACTCAAATGCTTGTCATCACGATCCGCAGGCGATTTGTCGTCAGCCTGTTCTTCGGGTCTGGATATCACGGTCATGTCTGTTCCCTGTCGAAGAGTGCTGGTGCGAGCGTTCCGGTCACGCATGGTACCGGATTTCTAGATTGCGCTTTTTCATCCCGGCAGGAACAGTTCCGCGCCCGATCGGTTCCATCGCCCGCCGGGAAAACCTAGAAGCTGGGTACATTCATGCGTCTTCGAGGAAATTGGCGGCTTCGCGTGCCCAAGATGGAACTCCAGAAACCCTATGCCGTTGTTTACAGTTGAAACCAATTTTACCGGGCTGCAGCCATCTCAGCCATTTTCAGGTTTGGTTTCGGCGCATAAGGAGCAAGCGGCAATGAACCAGTTCAACGAAGGCCCATCTCACAGCCCGGTCGAACATGATCCGGATACGCCCGAGTTTGATCACGCCACCGGCGGCTGGGGTTCGCTGGAGGGCGTAGCCAAAGTTTATGGTACGGAACACAGCTCTCCCATGGCCCTCAAGGTCCTGGCGAAACTCAACAAGCCCAAGGGGGTGATGTGCTCCTCCTGCGCCTGGGCCAAGCCGGCGAAAACAAAAACCTTCGAGTTCTGCGAAAACGGCGCGAAGGCCACGCTCTGGGAAATCACTCCGAAACGGGTGACCCCGGAGTTTTTTTCCGATCACACCGTGGCGGAGTTGAGAACGTGGCCGGATCACGATCTCGAACACGCCGGACGTCTTACCCATCCCTTGCGCTATGACAGAGTGTCTGACCGCTATGTTTCAGTGGACTGGAGCGAAGCGTTTCGCAAGATCGGCGCGGAGCTCAGAGCGCTCGATCCGAAGGAAGCGGTCTTCTACGCATCGGGCCATGCGGGACTTGAAGCCTCCTATCTCTACGCGCTTCTCGCCCGCGTTTACGGCAACAATAACCTGCCGCAATCATCCAACATGTGCCACGAGACGACGTCGGTGAACCTCAAGACCTTCATCGGCACGCCTGTCGGCACCTGCACGCTCGAAGACTTCGAACAGTGCGACGCGATCTTCTTCTTTGGCCAGAACACCGGCACGAACAGCCCGCGCTTCCTGACCCAGTTGAAGGCAGCCGTCGAGCGGGGCTGCAAGATCGTGACGTTCAACCCCTTACGTGAACGCGGGTTGATCGAGTTCGTTGACCCGCAGAACATTGTCCAGATGACTGTTGGAAAGGCAACGAAGATTTCCAGCCGCTATTATCAGGTCCGCCCGGGCGGCGACATTGCTGTGCTCGCCGGCATGATGAAATGCGTGTTCGCCGCCGAAGAGGCGATGCCGGGAACGGTTCTCGACCGGGAATTCATAGAGACCGAAACCACTGGCTTCGAGGCCATGAAGGCAGCTGTTCAGGCGATGCAATGGTCTGACATCGAAGCGCATTCCGGCCTCGACCAGGAAATGATAGCAGAAGCGGCGGACATCTACCTTTCCTCCCCGAAGGTGATCGGCATCTACGGGATGGGGCTGACACAGCATGTCAACGGCTGGCTGAACCTCGGAATGCTCGTCAATCTTCTGCTGCTTCGCGGGCATATCGGACGACCAGGTGCCGGTATTTCGCCGGTCCGCGGACATTCCAACGTGCAGGGCCAACGCACCGTCGGGATCGGCGAGAAGACGGCAAGCATCCCACTCGACAAGCTTGAAGCCATGTTCAACTTCACCGCTCCGCGAGAGGACGGACGCAACGCCGTCGAAACCTCCGAAGGCATTCTCGACGGTTCGGTCAAAGCTCTTGTCTCGCTCGGCGGCAACCTTGTCCGCGCTTTGCCGGATAGGGCGCGGATGGAAGAAGCTTGGCCGCATATGCGGTTGACCGTCAGTATCGCCACCAAGCTCAACAGATCGCATCTCACGCCAGGGGCCGTCTCCTACGTGCTGCCCTGCCTCGGCAGAACTGATATCGACGAACAGGCGACCGGCCGCCAGGCGGTCTCCATGGAGGATTCGCTCAGCCATATCTACGGTTCCATCGGCAATGCCGAGCCGCCGAGCGAGGCACTCCTTTCAGAAGTTGCCATCGTCTGTGGACTTGCCAAGGCGACCCTTCCAGAGAACCCGAGACTGCGATGGGATGACTGGACAGCAAATTACGACCGCATTCGCGATCTGATCGCCGAAACCTATCCGGACCAGTTTCATGATTTCAACGCGCGGCTTCATCAACCCGGTGGTTTCTATCGTGGCAACACGGCGCGGGAGCGCAAGTGGGAAACCAAGAGTGGAAAGGCGGAGTTCACCGCGCCCACCACGATTACCAGCCTTGGCGAGGACGCTGGCGCAACAGGACCAGACCCCAACCGCATGACCTTGATCACACTCCGCTCCAACGATCAATTCAACACGACGATTTACGGCTATTCCGACCGCCTGCGCGGGCTTGAAGGAAGCCGCGACGTTGTACTCATCAACCGCGACGAGATGAGGCGGCTAAGCCTTGCGGAAGGCCAGATCGTATCGCTGACCTGCGATATCAAGGATGGCATAGAGCGTACTGTATCCGGATTGAAAGTGACCGCTTACGACCTCCCTGCCGGCTGCATCGCCGGGTACTATCCTGAACTCAATCCGCTCGTTCCGTTGTCTTATCACGAGAAGCATTCCAAGACGCCGGCGTACAAAGGCGCGCCTGTGCGCATTGTTCCCGGTTGAAGGCGTTGGACAGCATCTTCCACCAGGCGAAGCTGGACAGCCAATGATCGGGAAAGTCGAAGCCGAATTCTAACGCTTCCGTGGGCCTGCCGATCATTGAACAAACTTAGCAATAAGCGCGCCACCAACAGGTCGGCGCTGTGTTTGAGAAGTATTTTGAAAATCGGGGGATAAGCAAAATGGATGACGTCGGCCGTGAAGAGGGAGTGGTCCCCAGGGGTCACAGCACGACCAGCCGCCTTCAGAAATATGTCGGATTCCTCCTGCTTCTGACGGTCATCTATAGCCTCTATTTTGCGCGTGAGTTTCTCACGCCCATCGTGCTTGCCTTCCTGCTTTCGCTCACGCTGAGCCCGGTCGTTCGATTTCTCGCACGACGTTCCATACCACCCGCGCTGTCTGCCACGCTCCTGATTTTGGTGACATCTGCATCAATTGCATTGCTGGTATATGTGACCAGCGGACCGATCTCCACGCTGATCGCTGACGCACCCGCCATCGGCCAGAAACTCCAGGAAAGGCTACATACCGTTCAGGTCACCGTGGAGCGGGCCATCAAGGCGACGTCACAGATAGATGGTGCGACCGCTGCGGTATCTGATCCCGACGTTCAAAAAGTGGTCGTGGCACAGCCGGGTATTCTATCCAGAGCAGCGGGCAACGCTGTGTCGATCGGGACTACGCTCGCCATAACGTTTATGCTTTCGCTGTTTCTGCTGGCATCCGGCACGTTGTTTTACGAGAAGATCATTCAGAGCGTCCCACGGCTCAGCGACAAGAAAAAGGTTTTGAAGGTCGCCTACAGCGTGGAGCGGGAAATATCGAGATATCTCTTCACCATCACGGTGATCAATGCATGCCTCGGTCTCATCATAGGCCTTGGACTTTGGGCAATCGGCATTCCCAATGCAGTGGTCTGGGGAATTTCGGCGGCCGTCTTGAACTTCCTTCCATATATCGGCGCGTTTTTGACAATCGTATTTGTCGCGATCATCTCCTTGGTGACGTTCGACAACGTTGCCTTTGCGCTGATAGCGCCAATGTTCATCTTGACCTGCAACATCCTGGAAGGGCAGCTTGTGACGCCCTTGATGTTGGGTAGACGCCTGGAGTTGAACACCGTCGCCGTGTTCATATCGATATCGTTTTGGTCTTGGATCTGGGGGTTCATCGGCGCGCTGCTGGCTGTGCCAATCCTCGTCGTGATCAAGGTGATCTGCGATCATTTTGAACCATTGCAGGCACTGGGAAATTTTCTGTCCGCGCAGCAACTGATGTCAAAACAAGAAGATTGATTTTGCAGATGCTGGAGCGCTCAAAACGAGCCTCTACAGTCGGTCTGGCCTGAGTAAAAATTCCAACGTGTATTCGATCGCCATTTTTTTTGGGGTGGCCTGAGGGCAAATGGCACGTCAGCCTGCGTAACTTACAATCCACTTCATCTGGCTTAGAGCGTCTCCCGGCCTGAATGAATCTTTTGGGCTTTGCAAATCAGGCTGGGTCTGATTCAAACTATCTGCCGATGGAGGTCGGCGGATATGTCGAAAGTCCTTTCTGTCGATCTGCGCGTTCGGGTGCTTGCGGCTGTTTCCGGTGGCGCAACGCATAGAGAAGCCGCCGAACGTTTCGGCGAGAGTGCTGCGAGCGTCAGCCGCTGGCGCAATCTGCAACTGCGTCAGGGTGACGTCCGACCTAGTCCTCTCGGTGGTGATCGGAACTCCCATAAAACTGAAGTGCATGCGGATGCGATCATGACATGGCTGGCCGAGCATAGGGACGGAACGCTGTTCGAACTCCGCGACGCGCTTTCCGCTCAGGGCATCCTGATCAGCAAGTCAGCGCTGCATCGGTTCCTCATCCGTCATGGCCAGACACGTAAAAAAAGACTGGCCACGCGATAGAGCAGAGCCGCCCCGATCTCCTGAAGCAGCGCCAGCGCTGGTTCGATGATCAACTTGACCTTGATCCCGCCAAGCTCGTCTTCATCGATGAAACTTGGACTGCGACGAACATGGCGCGCACCCATGGGCGGTGCAAAAAGGGAGAGCGGCTACGCATGGGCTTTCCTCACGGCCACCGAAAGACAACGACGCTCGTTGCGGGTCTGCGCAACACCGGAATGGTCGCGCCGCTCGTGATTGACGGGCCGATCAATGGAGAATGGTTCGAGGCCTATGTCGCGCAGGTTCTCGTCCCGACCTTGAAGCCTGGCGACGTTGTCATTCTCGACAATCTTTCCAGCCACAAGCGACCGGCAGCCCGTGAGATGATCGAGGCGGCCGGAGCGCGCATGCTGTTTCTCCCGCCTTACAGCCCGGACTTCAACCCCATCGAAAAGGCATTCTCGAAACTGAAGGCGCTCCTGCGCAAGGCCGCAGAGCGCACTGTATCCGGCCTATGGGATAGGATCGGACACCTCATCGAATTCGTCGAGCCTCAAGAAGCAAGAAACTTCTTCAACTCTTGCGGATACGATCCAATATGAAAGGGAAACGCTCTAAACGCACGAAAGCCCGCAGGATTTCTCAGAGCGGGCTTTTCATTTCGATTTTGGGATTTGGTTGCGGGGGCAGGATTTGAACCTGCGGCCTTCAGGTTATGAGCCTGACGAGCTACCGGGCTGCTCCACCCCGCGTTATGGCTTAAATAGAAACGGCCGCATATGAGCGGCCCTTTATGTGGGCATTCTGCCCGTTTGTTTGAAGAGAAGATATCTTTCATTTGCATTCGGCTTATCCAAAAAGTCTGCAACTTTTTGGGCGCATGCAGTGTTGCATTTTATAGACCTGGCAGCGACCTACTCTCCCGCGTCTTGAGACGAAGTACCATTGGCGCTGGGGCGTTTCACGGCCGTGTTCGGAAAGGGAACGGGTGCAGCCACCCCGCAATAACCACCAGGTCAATAAAAGGCAACGAATGTTTCGAGAAGCTGGATTTGGACGCTGCCGTATTGCACCCAACGAAGCCAGGGGCTTCGCAAGGCCAAGCGGCCGTCGCGTCTTGTGACGCGCCCCGTCCAGAGGATAGGCCCGCAGGGCCGCTCATCCGTGAGGACAAAACATGCTTGAGGTTCTTGGAACCTCAAGATGCGCATTGATCAATGAGAACGATCAAGCCTATCGAGCTATTAGTACTGGTAAGCTTCACACATTACTGCGCTTCCACACCCAGCCTATCAACGTGGTCGTCTTCCACGGCTCTCAGGGAATACTCGTTTCGAGGTGGGTTTCCCGCTTAGATGCCTTCAGCGGTTATCCCTTCCATATATAGCTACCCTGCTATGCCCTTGGCAGGACAACAGGTCCACCAGAGATATGTCCATCCCGGTCCTCTCGTACTAGGGACAGATCCTCTCAATATTCCTACACCCACGGCAGATAGGGACCGAACTGTCTCACGACGTTCTGAACCCAGCTCACGTACCGCTTTAATTGGCGAACAGCCAAACCCTTGGGACCTGCTCCAGCCCCAGGATGCGATGAGCCGACATCGAGGTGCCAAACAACCCCGTCGATATGGACTCTTGGGGGTCATCAGCCTGTTATCCCCGGCGTACCTTTTATCCGTTGAGCGATGGCCCTTCCACGCGGGACCACCGGATCACTATGACCGACTTTCGTCTCTGCTCGACTTGTCAGTCTCGCAGTCAGGCGGGCTTATGCCATTGCACTCGACGACCGATTTCCGACCGGTCTGAGCCCACCATCGCGCGCCTCCGTTACTCTTTCGGAGGCGACCGCCCCAGTCAAACTACCCACCATACACTGTCCCGGGCCCGGATAACGGGTCGCGGTTAGACATCCACGAAGATAAGGGTGGTATTTCAAGGATGGCTCCACAAGAACTGGCGTCCCTGCTTCAAAGCCTACCACCTATCCTACACATGCCTTGGCGAATGCCAGTGTAAAGCTATAGTAAAGGTGCACGGGGTCTTTCCGTCTAACCGCAGGAACCCCGCATCTTCACGGGGAATTCAATTTCACTGAGTCTATGTTGGAGACAGCGGGGAAGTCGTTACGCCATTCGTGCAGGTCGGAACTTACCCGACAAGGAATTTCGCTACCTTAGGACCGTTATAGTTACGGCCGCCGTTTACTGGGGCTTCGATTCAAAGCTTGCACCTCTCCTCTTAACCTTCCAGCACCGGGCAGGCGTCAGACCCTATACGTCGTCTTGCGACTTCGCAGAGCCCTGTGTTTTTGATAAACAGTCGCTACCCCCTGGTCTGTGCCACCCCATCATACTTGCGTATAAAGGGGTCACGCTTCTTCCGAAGTTACGCGTGCAATTTGCCGAGTTCCTTCAACATAGTTCTCTCAAGCGCCTTGGTATACTCTACCTGACCACCTGTGTCGGTTTCGGGTACGGTCTATACGGTGGAGCTATTTCCTGGAACCTCTTCACCGCACTCTCAATCCAATAAGAAAGTACGATTTACGAGATCCGTCACTACCACCAGGCCCACGAATATTAACGTGGTTCCCATCGACTACGCGTTTCCGCCTCGTCTTAGGGGCCGGCTAACCCTGCTCAGATTAACTTTAAGCAGGAACCCTTGGTCTTTCGGCGAGGGAGTCTCTCACTCCCTTTATCGTTACTCATGTCAACATTCGCACTTCCGATACCTCCAGGAGCCCTCACGGGTCTCCCTTCACAGGCTTACGGAACGCTCCGCTACCACGTGCAGTAAACTGCACATCCTCAGCTTCGGTGCATGGCTTTAGCCCCGTTACATTTTCGGCGCAAAGACCCTTATTTAGACCAGTGAGCTGTTACGCTTTCTTTAAATGATGGCTGCTTCTAAGCCAACATCCTGGTTGTTTTGGGATCCTCACATCCTTTCCCACTTAGCCATGACTTGGGGACCTTAGCTGGAGGTCAGGGTTGTTGCCCTT